>NZ_BBSK01000026.1:0-87626 GCF_001319805.1 Burkholderia sp. E168m22 | reverse complement strand
GAAAGGCGCGTCCTTGGGCGGACGGCAAAGGTGGTTCCCGCCCAACGTCGCGTTCTCTTGTCAGGCCGCATGTAGGCAGGTTCCGTCTTTTCGCCAGTCCCTCCCTCTCTCTCTGCAGCTAATCAAGAAGGGGACAGTCATGAGTCTCATCGAAGTCAAGGTTCCGGATATCGGCGATTTCAGCGGCGTCGATGTCATCGAAGTCAACGTCAAACCCGGCGACGTGATCGAAAAAGAGCAAACGCTCATCACGCTCGAATCCGACAAAGCCTCCATGGAAGTGCCCAGCGACGTCGCCGGCACCGTCAAGGAAGTCAAGGTCAAAGCCGGCGAGAAAGTCTCGCAAGGCACCGTCATCGCCATCGTCGAAGCCTCGGCAGGCGCAGCCGCGCCCGCACCCGCGAAAGCACCCGAGGCGCCGAAGCCCGCAGCCGCCGCACCGGCTCCGGCCACCGCCGCGCCGGCGCCTGCGCCGCAAGCCGGCAGCTACAGCGGCGCCGCCGACATCGAGTGCGACATGCTCGTGCTCGGCGCCGGCCCCGGTGGCTACTCGGCCGCGTTCCGCGCCGCCGACCTCGGCATGAAGACCGTACTCGTCGAACGCTATTCGACGCTCGGCGGCGTCTGCCTGAACGTCGGTTGCATCCCGTCGAAGGCGCTGCTGCATACGTCGCTCGTCGTCGAGGAAGCCGCGGCGCTCGCGTCGCACGGCATCACGTTCGGCAAGCCGCAGGTCGATCTCGACAAGCTGCGCGACTTCAAGGGCGGCGTCGTCAAGAAACTGACGACGGGCCTCGCCGGCATGGCGAAGGCACGCAAGGTCGAAGTGGTCACCGGCGTCGGCGCGTTCGTCGATCCGTTCCACATGGAAGTGCAGGGCGAAAACGGCAAGAAAGTCGTCAAGTTCAAGCAGGCCATCATCGCCGCCGGCTCGCAGGCCGTGAAGCTGCCGTTCATGCCGGAAGACCCGCGCGTCGTCGATTCGACGGGCGCGCTCGAACTGCGCCAGTTGCCCAAGCGCATGCTCGTGATCGGCGGCGGCATCATCGGCCTCGAAATGGCCACGGTGTACTCGACGCTCGGCGCCGAGATCGACGTCGTCGAAATGATGGACGGCCTGATGATGGGCGCCGACCGCGATCTCGTGAAGGTCTGGGAAAAGTACAACGCGAAGCGCTTCGGCAACGTGATGCTGAAGACCAAGACGGTCGGCGCGGAAGCGAAGGAAGACGGCATCTACGTGAAGTTCGAGGGCGAGAAGGCGCCGGCGGAAGCGCAGCGCTACGACCTCGTGCTCGTCGCGGTGGGCCGCAGCCCGAACGGCAAGAAGATCGGTGCCGACAAGGCCGGCGTCGCGGTCACCGACCGCGGCTTCATCGACGTCGACAAGCAGATGCGCACGAACGTGCCGCACATCTTCGCGATCGGCGATATCGTCGGCCAGCCGATGCTCGCGCACAAGGCCGTGCATGAAGGCCACGTCGCAGCGGAAGCCGCGCATGGCGAGAAGGCGTACTTCGACGCGCTGCAGATCCCGTCGGTGGCCTACACCGATCCGGAAGTGGCGTGGGCCGGCAAGACCGAAGACCAGTGCAAGGCCGAAGGCATCAAGTACGGCAAGGCCGTGTTCCCGTGGGCCGCTTCGGGCCGCGCGATCGCGAACGGCCGCGACGAAGGCTTTACGAAGCTGATCTTCGACGAGGAAACCCATCGCGTGATCGGCGGCGCGATCGTCGGCCTGAACGCGGGCGACCTGATCAGCGAAGTGTGCCTCGCGGTCGAGATGGGCGCGGACGCGGAAGACATCGGCAAGACGATCCATCCGCACCCGACGCTCGGCGAATCGGTCGGCATGGCCGCCGAGCTGTACGAAGGCGTCTGCACGGACCTGCCGCCGCAGCGCAAGAAGTAACGCGACCGGCACGGCCGGCCACGCGCCGGCCATGACAAAACGCCGTCGCCCGGGTAATCCGGGTGGCGGCGTTTTCTTTTGCGTGGCGCGCGACAGGCTCGAATGTGGCGGGCAGTTGCCGCTCGCGCGCATTCCGGCGCCAGAAACGAAAAAGCCGCGCTGGGCGCGGCTCTTTCAGGAGCAGGGGACGCTTACGCGGCCGGCTTGCTCGAACGACGTGCGGCAGCAGCGGTGGCAGCCTTCGTTGCGACGGCAGCAGCGGCGTTGAAGTTCGTTTCAGCGATTTCCACTGCTTGCTTCGTGGCCTTCTGGACCGTTTCGTACGTGGTGTTCGCAGCGTTCAGCGCCGACTTCAGTGCGGCGACAGCCGTTTCCGAACCGGCCGGGGCGTTCTTCGCGACGTTGTCGACGAGTGCCTGGACCTTCTTGTTCTGCTCTTCGAATTGCGCTTCGGCGACCTTCGCGAACTCGGCTTGCGTCGACGATGCGATTTCGTACAGGTGACGACCGTACGACAGCACCTTTTCCGCGACCGGCTGCGACAGGCTCGCTTGCAGCGCGATCAGTTCCTGCGCGTCCTTCACCGACAGCAGGCGCTGCGCGTTTTCCTGGCTCTCGGTCAGCGTCGACTTCACGACCTGCAGGTTGAGTTCGATCAGCTTTTCGACGCCTTCGAACGCCTTGGTCGTCAGACCGAACAGGCTTTCGAGGTTGGCTTTCTGGGCGGCGGCGATTTGCTCGGGGGTCAGCAAGGACATGTCAGGCTCCTGAAAAGCGATCGCGTCGATCGCAGAATAAAGGGCACTACGCTGGGGAACTTCGGCGCCGCGTGCTTTGTGCAACGCAGCAATGAGGCCTATTTTAGGGCAGAGAACACGGATGTCAAGCACTTTTTGTGCGTTGCACAATCGCGACAAATTATCGATAAAACAACGAGTTATCGCGGTCGTTCGGAATCGGTTTCAGGCTTGTTCCCACATGGTGCGCACGGTGGCGGGGCAAGCGCGCCGCACCATGATCATGCACAGGTAAACCTGACAGGCCCATGGAACGTTATCCTTCTGTTCCTGTCGAAAAACGCGCTGTTTCGATGCGCGTGCCGTGGCGACGTGCCGCCGCCACGGTCGAGACCGGCGCCTGTGGCACGCCGAGCACCGGATACGTACTTTCCCCGCTTTAAATCGCCTCCGAAGTGACGTTATCTCAATTAACCGCGTGGTAATCGGGAGACGGGCGCTGTCGGGCAGTGCATCCCATCGTTTTTTTCGATGGGATCGGAAGGGTCGATTGGCCGGAGGTTGGCCGACTCTTACATTCCGGTTTAAAGACGATCGGTAAGTGCCTAATATTGCTCTTTTTTTCAGCTTTAACTACACTTGCGGAAACCTCCCGCCCGCTTTGTCCAGACCCCAATGAAAGCCGAATCGTTTTCACCGCGCAGATTGTTGCAGAGCATGACGCTCGGCACCGCTGTGTCGGTCGCAGTCGCGTTGCTGGCGACCACCGCGTCCGTCACGCCCGCCGACGCCTTCGCCGCCACTGCGAAGACCCAAGCCGCCAAGAAAAAGGCCGTCGCTCCTGCTTCGTCAGCGAAGAAGAAGTCGGCCAAGGCGACCACCGATAAATCCGCCAAGGTCGCCGCGGCCGATGCGCCGCGCGCGAAAGCGTCGCGCAAGCGCGTGACGCTCGCGGCGAGCAACGTGCACGGCGGCCATCGCGGCGCGGTGCGCAAGGTCGCGTTCCAGCCGCGCCGTCCGACGGTCGGCCAGGCGTTCGGTCTGCACGATACGCCCGACGCGCTCGCGCTGCGCTCCAGCGTCGCGTACGTCGTCGACCAGAATTCCGGCGAGCCGCTGTTCGACAAGAATTCGCACGCGGTCGTGCCGATCGCGTCGATCTCGAAGCTGATGACGGCCATGGTCGTGCTCGACGCGAAGTCGCCGATGACCGACCAGCTCGAAGTCACCGACGAAGACCGCGACTACGAGAAGGGCACGGGCTCGCGCCTGTCGGTGGGCTCGGTGCTGTCGCGCGAGGACATGCTGCACATCGCGCTGATGGCGTCGGAAAACCGTGCGGCGGCCGCGCTGTCGCGTTACTACCCGGGCGGCCGTCCGGCGTTCATCGCGGCGATGAACGCAAAGGCGAAGGCGCTCGGCATGACCGATACGCACTTCGAGAATTCGACCGGCCTGTCGAGCTCGAACGTGTCGAGCGCGCGCGACCTCGTGAAGATGGTCAATGCGGCGTACCAGTACCCGATGATCCGCCAGTTCTCGACCGATCGCACGTACGAGGTGTACACGGGCAAGCGCAACCTGGTCTACAACAGCACCAACGCGCTGATCCGCGGCAACGGTTCGTGGGACATCGGCCTGCAGAAGACGGGCTTCATCAACGAAGCGGGTGAATGCCTCGTGATGCAGGCGACGATCCACGGCCGGCCGATGGTGATGGTGCTGCTGGATTCGTTCGGCAAGTACTCGCGCTTCGCCGACGCCTCGCGCCTGCGCAACTGGCTCGATGCCGGCGGCGGCGAACGCCTGACGGCGGCCAACACGCCGGCCGGCGGCACCTGATCGTGTGCGGCGGTTCGCCGCCGTACCGCACCGGTTGCTGCAACGAAAAAGCCCCGCAATCGCGGGGCTTTTTTTATCCGGCGAAACCGGAATCGGAGCCGGAAGCGGGGCCGACGGCGCGGCTCACGCCTGCCGCTGCAACCCGTCCACGTCCTTTTCGGGCGCCGGCCGGTAGCCGAGCGATTCCGAGATGGTGAGCGCCGTCCGGCTCAACTGGCCGAGCCACGCGTCCTGCAGGCGGTCGGCCGGCGCCGACAGCGACAGGCCCGCGACGAGCTTGCCCGAATCGTCGTAGATGCCGGCCGCGATGCAGCGCACGCCGAGTTCGAGCTCCTCGTTGTCGCGCGCGCACGATTGCTGGCGGACGATCGTCAGCTCGCGCTCGAGCTTCGCGATGTCGGTGATGCTGTTCTGCGTATGGCCGGACAGCCCGGTGCGCGTCGCATAGGCCCGCACGCGCGACGTTTCGTCGGCTGCGAGGAACAGCTTGCCGACCGACGTGAGGTGCAGCGGCGCGCGGCCGCCGATCGCGCGGACGACCTGCATTCCAGAGCGCTCGGAGTACGCGCGCTCGATATAGACGATCTCGTCGCCCTGGCGCACCGACAGGTTCACGGTCTGCCCGGTGAGGCGGTGCAGCTCGCGCATCGGCATCAGCGCCGCGTCGCGCACCGACAGGCGTGCCTTCACGAGGTTGCCGAGCTCGAGCAGCCGCATGCCGAGGCGGTAGGTGCCGGGATCGGAGCGGTCGACGAGGCGGCAGGTCACCATGTCGTTGAGGATGCGGTGCGCGGTCGACGGGTGCAGCTCCGTGCGCTGCGCAAGTTCCTTCAGGCTGACAGGGTCGCTGTGCGCGGCGAGCGCGTCCAGCAACCGCATCATGCGTTCGATCACCTGGATCGACGTTTTTGAATCCGGGGTGGGTTGGCTCATGTCGGGGGAGGAATCGGTTGACGCGTCAAGCGGTGTTGGAACGATTGTATCTCGTATCGTGAAAAAAGCGAACGCCGTTCGAGGAAGTCCTCGTTTCGCGTACCGCGGGCTTGCGCACGGGCCGGCGTTGGTCTTGCCAGCCAAACGTCGGATAATGAGAGCCGTTTTCTCGAAGGAGCACGTATGCGAGTCGGTTTGTTCGTGACCTGCCTGGTCGACCTGATGCGCCCCGAAATCGGCTTTTCGGCGCTCAAGCTGATTCGCGACGCCGGCTACGAAGTGATCGTGCCGCCCGCGCAGACCTGCTGCGGCCAGCCGGCCTACAACTCGGGCGACCGCGCGCTCGCGCGCGATCTCGCGGAAAAGACGCTGCGCGAGTTCGAGCAGTTCGATTACGTCGTCGCGCCGTCGGGTTCGTGCGGCGGGATGATCCGCGCGCACTACGGCGACCTGTTCCGCGACGATCCCGAACTGATGGGGCGTTACACGCGGTTCCAGCAGAAAGTCCACGAATTGACCGATTTTCTCGCGAACGTCGCGAAGGTGTCGCTCGCGCCGGGCGAATTCACCGGCCCGGTCACCTATCACGATTCGTGCTCGGGCCTGCGCGAGCTCGGCGTGAAGGCGCAGCCGCGTGCGCTGCTCGCGCAGCGCGGCGTCGCGGTGACCGAGATGAAGGATTGCGAGCACTGTTGCGGCTTCGGCGGCACGTTCTCGGTGAAATACGGCGACATCTCGGCGGCCATCGCGGACGAGAAATGCGCGAACGTGCGCGCGTCGGGCGCGGGCACCGTCGTGCTCGGCGATCTCGGCTGCATGCTGAACATCGAAGGGCGGTTGCGCCGCACCGGCGACCGCGACACGCGCGTGCTGCACGTCGCGCAGGTGCTGGCGGGCGACGTCTGACGCCCGGTTCCGCTCACTTTTCCCCGATACCGCGATGCAAGTCCAATCGATGCATTTCAAGGCGCGCGCCGGCCAGAAGCTGGCCGACCAGCGCCTGCAGCAGAACCTGAAGAAGCTGTCGACGAAGTTCGTGTCCGCGCGCGCCGACGCGATGACGCTGATCGACTTCCCGGCCACGCGCGCCGCGCTCAAGGCGCGCCGCAACCGCGCGCTGGAGCATCTCGACGTGTGGCTCGAGGCATTCGAGCGCGAGGCGACGCGGCGCGGCACGACGGTGCTGTTCGCGGAAACGACCGCGGACGCCGCGCGGCTCGTGGCCGACATTGCACGCCGGCACGACGTGAAGAAGGTCATCAAGACCAAGTCGATGGTGTCCGAGGAAATGCGCCTGAACGCGGTGCTCGCCGAGATGGGCGTGCAATCGATCGAGACGGACCTCGGCGAATACATCCTGCAGATCAACGACAACGAGCCGCCGAGCCACATCATCGCGCCCGTCGTGCACAAGGACAAGGACGAGATCGCCGACCTGTTCGCACGCACGCACCAGCGCGAGCGGCTCACCGAGATTCCGGACATGACGCGCGAGGCGCGCGAGGTGCTGCGCCCGCATTTCAGTGTCGGCCGACATGGGCGTGACGGGCGGCAACTTCGTGATTGCCGAGACGGGCTCGGTCGCGATCGTGACGAACGAAGGGAACGAGGGGATGTGCACGGTGATGCCGCGCGTGCATGTCGCGGTGACCGGCATCGAGAAGGTGTTGCCGACCCTCGAGGATCTCGCGACCGCGATGCGCCTGCTGCCGCGTTCCGCGACCGGGCAGAAGACGTCGAATTATTTCTCGCTGCTGACCGGGCCGCGCGGGCCGGGCGACGAAGACGGCCCCGAGCACAACTACGTGGTGCTCGTCGACGGCGGCCGCACGGGCCTGATCGGCGGCGAATTCCAGGAGATGCTGCGCTGCATCCGCTGCGGCGCCTGCATGAACCATTGCCCGGTGTACCAGAAGGTCGGCGGCCACGCGTACGGCTGGGTCTATCCGGGGCCGATGGGCTCGGTGCTGACGCCGAGCTACGTCGGGCTCGACCGCACGCTCGACCTGCCGCAGGCGGCGACGCTGTGCGGCGAATGCGACAGCGTCTGCCCGGCCGGGATTCCGTTGTCGCACCTGTTGCGCACGCTGCGCGAGAAGCAGGTCGAGCGCCACCTGCGGCCATGGCGCGAGCGCGCGGCGCTCGCCGCGTGGGGTTTCTTCGCCCGGCGGCCGCTGCTGTATGCGCTGACGACCAAGCTCGCGGTGCGCATCCTCGAGCGGCTGGGCGGCGACGGCGGCATGCTGCGGCGCCTGCCGATGATGGGCGGCTGGATGGATACGCGCGACATGCCGACGCCGACCGGGCGCACCTTCCGCGAGCTGTATGCGGCGTCGCAAAGCCATCTCGGCTGACACTGTTCAGCGGGCAGCAACAGTGCGTTCGCTATTTGTATATTTATCTCGATAGATGCGATCTATAGAATCTCGTCTGTAGTCCCCGGAATTGGGTTTCGGGGTACGAGGTCAAGGAGGTCCGCATCATGAAAAAGACAATATCGATGTACTGGCCGCTGGCAATCGTGGTTCCGCTGGCAGCGGTTGCCTATCTGCATGCGATGGCCGGTGCGCCGTCGCGCGGCCCGCTCGCGGTTCACCAGGCGTCCGCCGAACTGGCGCGCGCGGTGTCGTTCGGGCTGGTCGGCGACGCGGCACAGCCGCTGCCGGCGGCGTCCGGCGACATGGTGCTCGCTGCGCCGAAGGCGCTGTAAGGCAGGGCGCCGTCGCTTTGCGCGACGGCGCGATTTCGGCCGCCTTTGTATAATGGCGTGTTCTTCTCCCACGCGGTCCGCCGCGGCTTTTCGATAGTGCGATGACCCGCGTTGCGATCTGTTTCGTCTGTCTCGGCAACATCTGCCGTTCGCCCACCGCGGAAGGCGTGATGCGCCACCAGGTCGACGCGGCCGCGCTGGCCGACCGGATCGCGATCGATTCGGCCGGCACCGGCGACTGGCACGTGGGCGAGCCGCCCGATACGCGGGCGCAGGCGGCGGCCCGCAGCCGCGGCTACGATCTGTCGGCGCTGCGCGCCCGGCAGGTGAGCGCGGCGGATTTCGAACAATTCGACCTGCTGCTCGCGATGGACGAGGCGAATCTCGCCGAACTGCGCCGCCGTTGCCCGCCGCAGCACCGCGAGAAAGTGCGCCTGTTGATGGAATTCGCGCCGGGCGCGACCGAAACCGAAGTGGCCGATCCGTATTTCGGCGGCGCGCAAGGCTTCGAGCAGGTGCTCGACCAGGTCGAGCGCGCATGCGCGGGTCTGCTGGAGACGCTGCGCGCACGCACGGCGCACTGACCGCACGCTATTCAGCGGCCTGCGAATACCCTTTCAAAGACATGGATACTTGACTAAAAACGTCAAATATTTATACTTGACCAAAATCGTCAAGATTGCAGTCCCCTAGACACCATGAGACTCACCACCAAAGGCCGTTTCGCCGTCACGGCGATGATTGACTTGGCACTGCGCCAGGAGCAGGGCCCGGTGACGCTTGCAGGCATCAGCCAGCGCCAGCGGATTTCGCTCTCGTATCTCGAACAGCTGTTCGGCAAGCTGCGCAGGCATGAAATCGTCGAATCCGTGCGCGGCCCGGGCGGCGGCTACAACCTCGCGCGTCGCGCGCAGGACGTCACCGTTGCCGACATCATCATCGCGGTCGATGAACCGCTCGACGCCACGCAGTGCGGCGGCAAAGGCACGTGCGACGGCTCGAAGCAGCCCGACGGCCATTGCATGACGCACGAGCTGTGGTCGACGCTGAACCAGAAGATGGTCGAATACCTCGATTCGGTGTCGCTGCAGGATCTCGTCGATCAGCAGCGCGCACGCGAGGGCGCCCCCGCGGTGCTGCGCGACCGTCGCGCGCCGGAGCCCGTCGCCGCACCGGCCGAGCCCGTGCGCACGATGCCGCTCGGCCCCAATTCGGTGTTCAACATCGCGAGTTCGTGAGCGCGAAAGCGCCCGCCATACCCCATAACGCACATAGTCCCTGCACAGAATACCCGGAGCGACAGATGACCCAAGAGACTCTCCACCTGCCCATCTATATGGATTACAGCGCGACGACGCCCGTCGATCCGCGCGTGGTCGACAAGATGGTGCCGTACTTGCGCGAGCAGTTCGGCAACCCGGCGTCGCGCAGCCACGCTTACGGCTGGGACGCGGAGCGTGCAGTCGAGGAAGCGCGCGAACAGGTGGCCGCACTCGTGAACGCCGACCCGCGCGAGATCATCTGGACGTCCGGCGCCACGGAGTCGGACAACCTCGCGATCAAGGGCGCCGCGAACTTCTACAAGGGCAAGGGCAAGCACATCATCACGGTGAAGACCGAGCACAAGGCCGTGCTCGATACGTGCCGCGAGCTCGAGCGCGACGGTTTCGAAGTCACCTATCTCGACGTGAAGGATGACGGCCTGATCGACCTCGACGTGTTCAAGGCCGCGCTGCGCCCGGACACGATCCTCGTGTCGGTGATGCACGTGAACAACGAGATCGGCGTGATCCAGGACATCGAGACGATCGGCGAAATCTGCCGCGAGAAGGGCATCGTGTTCCACGTCGATGCCGCGCAGTCGACCGGCAAGGTCGCGATCGACCTCGCGAAGCTGAAGGTCGACCTGATGTCGTTCTCGGCACACAAGACCTACGGCCCGAAGGGCATCGGCGCACTGTACGTGCGCCGCAAGCCGCGCGTGCGCATCGAAGCGCAGATGCACGGCGGCGGTCACGAGCGCGGCATGCGTTCGGGCACGCTGCCGACGCACCAGATCGTCGGCATGGGTGAAGCGTTCCGCATCGCGCGCGAGGAAATGGCGACCGAGAACGAGCGCATCCGCATGCTGCGCGACAAGCTGCTGCGCGGCCTGTCGCAGATCGAGGAAACCTACGTGAACGGCGACATGGATCACCGTGTCCCGCACAACCTGAACATCAGCTTCAACTTCGTCGAAGGCGAGTCGCTGATCATGGCGATCAAGGACGTCGCGGTGTCGTCGGGCTCCGCGTGCACGTCGGCGTCGCTGGAGCCGTCGTACGTGCTGCGTGCGCTCGGCCGCAACGACGAGCTCGCGCACAGCTCGATCCGCTTCACGGTCGGCCGTTTCACGACGGAGCAGGAAGTCGACTTCGTGATCAACCTGCTGAACAGCAAGATCGCGAAGCTGCGCGAACTGTCGCCGCTCTGGGAAATGCACCAGGAAGGCATCGATCTGTCGACGATCGAATGGGCCGCACACTGATACCGCATTGAATGCAACCGCGGGCGGATTGACGCACGCAGACGTAACGAGTCAAGGAGTCTGAGTCATGTCTTACAGCAACAAGGTTCTGGATCACTACGAAAACCCGCGCAACGTCGGTTCGTTCGCGAAGGACGACGACACGGTCGGCACGGGCATGGTCGGCGCGCCGGCATGCGGCGACGTGATGAAGCTGCAGATCCGCGTCGGCGCGGACGGCGTGATCGAAGACGCGAAGTTCAAGACCTACGGTTGCGGTTCGGCGATCGCATCGAGCTCGCTCGTCACCGAATGGGTGAAGGGCAAGACGCTCGACGAGGCACTGTCGATCAAGAACACGCAGATCGCCGAAGAACTCGCGCTGCCGCCGGTGAAGATTCACTGCTCGATCCTCGCGGAAGACGCGATCAAGGCAGCCGTGGCCGACTACAAGAAGCGCCACGACACCAAGGAAAGCGATCAGGCAGCAGCCTGAGCGGCATCGAGCGGCTAGGGAAGGAAACGCGGGGCCTCCGAGTGGGGCGCCGCGGCAAGGACATCATGGCAATTACACTGACCGAAAAAGCAGCACAGCACGTTCAGAAATACCTCGTCCGTCGCGGCAAGGGTGTGGGCCTGCGGCTTGGCGTTCGTACGACCGGGTGCTCGGGGCTCGCGTACAAGCTCGAGTATGTCGACGATCTGGCTCCCGAGGATCAGGTGTTCGAGAGCCATGGCGTGAAGGTCGTCGTCGATCCGAAGAGCCTCGCGTATATCGACGGCACCGAGCTCGACTTCGCCCGCGAAGGCCTGAACGAAGGGTTCAAGTTCAACAACCCGAACGTGAAGGACGAGTGCGGGTGCGGGGAATCGTTCCGCGTGTGACGCGGCTCCCTCCGCGCGATGCGGGCAAGAGGCGGCACGGGCCGCCTTTTTAATGTGCGGCGTTTGCCGCACGACGAACCGGAATTGAACGCGACGATGGTTTCGCTGAAAGACAGCCATTTCGATCTGTTTCACCTGCCGGCGCAATTCGCGCTCGACGAGACGGCGCTCGACGCCGCCTACCGGACGGTGCAGACGCAGGTGCATCCCGACCGCTTCGCGGCGGCCGGCGACGCGCAAAAGCGTATCGCGATGCAATGGGCCACTCGCGCGAACGAGGCGTACCGCACGCTGCGCGATCCGTTGAAGCGCGCGTCCTATCTGCTGTCGCTGCGCGGTGTCGACATCGGCGCGGAAAACAACACGGCGATGGAGCCTGCGTTCCTGATGCAGCAGATGGAGTGGCGCGAGGGCATCGAGGATGCCGCGGCCGCCCGCAACGTCGACGCGCTCGATGCGCTGCTCGCCGAGCTGCGCGACGAGAAGCGCGTGCGCGTCGAGCGCCTCGGCACGCTGCTCGACAGCGGCGCCGACCAGGCCGCCGCGGAAGCCGTGCGCCAGCTGATGTTCATCGAACGGGTCGCGTCGGAAGTGGGCGCGCAGATCGAGCGCCTCGAAACTTAACCGCGTGCCTTGCGGCACGCGCAGCAAACGGGCCGAGCGCCCGAACGAACCAAGATGGCTTTACTGCAAATTTCCGAACCGGGCATGGCGCCGGCGCCGCACCAGCGGCGACTCGCCGTCGGGATCGATCTCGGCACGACGAACTCGCTGGTCGCCGCCGTGCGCAACAGCGTGCCCGAAGTCCTGCCGGACGAAGCGGGCCGCGTGCTGCTGCCGTCGGTGGTCCGTTACCTCGAGAAGGGCGGCCGCCGCATCGGCCACGAAGCGAAGGAGCAGGCCGCGACCGATCCGCGCAACACGATCGTGTCGGTCAAGCGCTTCATGGGCCGCGGCAAGGCCGAGGTCGAAGGCGCGGCGAACGCGCCGTACGAATTCGTCGATGCGCCGGGCATGGTGCAGATCCGTACGATCGACGGCGTGAAGAGCCCGGTCGAAGTGTCGGCCGAGATTCTCGCGACGCTGCGTTATCGCGCGGAAGATTCGCTCGGCGACGATCTGGTCGGCGCGGTGATCACGGTGCCCGCTTACTTCGACGATGCGCAGCGCCAGGCGACCAAGGATGCCGCGCGTCTCGCGGGCCTCAACGTGCTGCGCCTGCTGAACGAACCGACCGCCGCGGCGATTGCCTATGGCCTCGACAACGCGGCCGAAGGCCTGTACGCGGTGTACGACCTCGGCGGCGGCACGTTCGACCTGTCGATCCTGAAGCTGACCAAGGGCGTGTTCGAGGTGCTGGCCGCGGGCGGCGATTCCGCGCTCGGCGGCGACGATTTCGACCACGCGCTGTTCGGCCACGTGCTCGCGCAGGCCGGGATCGACGCGAAGACGCTCGCGCCCGAAGATGTGCGCCTGCTGCTCGATCGGGTGCGCGTGCTGAAGGAAGCGCTGTCGTCGGCGCCCGAAGCGGCGCTCGACGTGACGCTGTCGAGCGGCGCACACCTCGTGCAGACGATTTCGCACGATACCTTCGCGTCGCTCGTCGAGCCGCTCGTGCAGCGCACGCTCACGCCGACCCGCAAGGCGCTGCGCGATGCGCAGGTCACGCCGGCCGACATCAAGGGCGTCGTGCTCGTCGGTGGCGCGACGCGCATGCCGGTGATCCGCGACGCGGTCGCCAAGTATTTCGGCCAGCCGCCGCTCGTGAACCTCGACCCGGACCAGGTCGTCGCGCTCGGCGCGGCGATCCAGGCCGATCTGCTCGCGGGCAATCGCGGCACCGGCGACGACTGGCTGCTGCTCGACGTGATTCCGCTATCGCTCGGTGTCGAGACGATGGGCGGCCTCGTCGAGAAGATCATTCCGCGCAATTCGACGATTCCGATCGCGCGTGCGCAGGAATTCACGACCTTCAAGGACGGCCAGACCGCGATGGCGATCCACGTCGTGCAGGGCGAGCGCGAGCTCGTCGCCGACTGCCGGTCACTCGCGCGCTTCGAGCTGCGCGGCATTCCGCCGATGACGGCGGGCGCCGCGCGCATTCGCGTGACGTATCAAGTCGACGCGGACGGCCTGCTGTCGGTGTTCGCACGCGAGCAGTTGTCGGGCGTCGAGGCATCGGTCGTCGTGAAGCCGTCGTACGGCCTCGCCGACGACGACATCGCGAAGATGCTGGAAGACAGCTTCAAGACCGCCGAAATCGACATGCGGGCCCGCGCGCTGCGCGAAGCGCAGGTCGAGGCCGAACGGATGCTCGAGGCGACGCAGGCCGCGCTGGCGGCCGACGGCGAACTGCTCGAGGCCGACGAGCGCGCGCAGGTCGACGCGCTGGCCGCGGCGTTGCGCGCGGTCGCGCAGGGCGACGATACGCAGGCGATCGAAGCGGCGACCAAGGCGCTGGCCGACGGTACCGACGAATTTGCGGCGCGCCGGATGGACAAGAGCATCAAGCGCGCGCTGTCGGGCCGCCGGCTCGACGAGATCTGAACCCACGAACCGCGCATCGGCCGGCAACGGCCCGCGCGATGATGAACGTGCGGCGCGCGGCGCCGCACCCTGACTGACGGAACGAACATGCCTCAACTGGTGGTGCTGCCTCACGTCGAACTGTGCCCGGACGGCGCGGTGATCGACGCGACGCCCGGCAAGAGTATCTGCGACAACCTGCTCGATCACGGGATCGAGATCGAACATGCATGCGAGAAGTCGTGCGCATGCACGACGTGCCACGTGGTGATCCGCGAAGGCTTCAACGATCTGACGCCGTCCGAGGAGGACGAGGACGATCTGCTGGACAAGGCGTGGGGCCTCGAGCCGACGTCGCGTCTGTCGTGCCAGGCGATCGTGAAGGAAGATTCGGACCTGGTGGTCGAGATCCCGAAGTACTCGATCAACCACGCGAAGGAAAATCACTGACAGGAACCGGAGGCAGGCGATGAAATGGACCGATTCGCGTGAAATAGCCATTGCGCTGGCGGACAAGCACCCCGACATCGACCCGCAGCGGATCAACTTCGTCGACCTGCGCCAGTGGGTGCTCGAGCTCGACGGCTTCGACGACGATCCGACGCATTCCGGCGAGAAGATCCTCGAGGCGATCCAGGCACACTGGATCGACGAATCGGATTTCGACGACGAGGACTGATCGACCCCGACCCGAACGGCCACGGCGTGCGCTGCAACGGTGCACGCCGCGTCAATGAAAACGGCTCGTGAGCGCTTGCTCGCGAGCCGTTTTCGTTTTGGGCGACGCCGCGCACGACGTGCAGGCAGCGGGACGCCGGCGACTACACGATCAGTTTCAAGCGCCGACCAGCGTGCCGTTCTCGATCCGCACGCGCTGACCCTGGCCGAACGGCGGCGGGTTGTGGTACGTGAACGTGCGCGTCGCGCCGCTTTCCATCTGCACTTGCACCTGATAGTCGGTTTCCGCGCGGACCTGCTTCTCGACCTGGTTGCCGGCGAGACCGCCGCCCAGCGCGCCGATGATCGTCATCGCGGTGCGGCCGTTGCCGTTACCGAACTGGTTGCCGAGCAGGCCACCGGCCGCTGCGCCGCCCACGGCGCCGATCCCCGAGCTCTGGCCCGGCGTGCGCGTCTGCGTGATCGCGACGACCGTACCGCAGCTCTGGCAGTAGGCCTGCGCCGGCGCCGACGGCTGCTGCGCGTATTGCGGCGGCTGCGGCGCGGTCGTGTGACGGCGGTGCGGCGCGGCCGGGCGCGGCGCGGGCTTCGGCTCGGCCTGCGCGACGGCGGCCTTCTGCTGCGCGGCGGCCTGTTCCGCGGCTTGCCGCTGCGCTTGCGCGGCCAGCGCGGCGCTGGCGGCCGCGGCCGTATCGACGGCCGGTTGCGACGCGATCAGCGCGGCCTGGGTCTGGCCATTCTGTTCATTGCTGCTGGTGGCTTTCGGGAAGACGCCCGTGATCGCTGCCGTCGCCGCGAGGCTGGCGACGATAACGGCGCCCGCTGCGGTGGCGATCAGCGGGTGGAGGCGTTGCTTTTGCGGCGTGGTCTGAGTCTGATTGTCCATTTTTTTCTCCAAGGTCGATCCGCATCGGCGCGCTGCGCCGGAGCAGGATCCCACGCTCGGGAGCGAGCAGACTCGGCGTTCCGGCGCCTCGTTCTGGTCCCGTGGTCATGCGTGGTGACGCAACAGGAGTGTCGTCCACGGCCCAGCGGCGCGCCGTATCAAGGTGTAACGAATTGCAGCGCGGGATCAGCGCTTGCTACCGGGAAAACCCGGAGAAGGGCGTCGCGACAAGGGAATAAAACAGGGGAGGATCGAAGGCCGGCAGACGCCGGCTGGCGGGATTTACGCGTCGTTACAAAGCCGACGCGTGCGCGCCACGGGGCGCGGCGCACACGCGGTCGCGGGCGTCAGTCTTCGCGGCGCAGATGCGGGAACAGCAGCACGTCGCGGATCGTCGGGCTGTCGGTCAGCAGCATCACGAGACGGTCGATGCCGATCCCGCAGCCGCCGGTCGGAGGCATCCCGTATTCGAGCGCGCGGATGTAGTCGGCGTCGAAGAACATCGCTTCCTCGTCGCCCGCGTCCTTCTGCTCGACCTGCTTCTTGAAGCGCGCGGCCTGGTCTTCCGGATCGTTCAGCTCCGAGAAGCCGTTCGCGATCTCGCGGCCGGTCATGAACAGCTCGAAACGCTCGGTGATGCCCGGCACCGTATCCGACGCGCGTGCGAGCGGCGACACCTCGACCGGGTAGTCGATGATGAACGTCGGTTCCCACAGCTGCGCTTCGGCCGTTTCCTCGAACAGCGCGAGCTGCAGCGCGCCGATGCCGGCGTTCAGGAACGCCGGCTGCGACACGTCGACGCCGAAGCGCTTCAGTTCGGTGCGCAGGAACGCGTCGTCCGACAGCTGGCCGTCGGTGTAGTCCGGTGCGTACTTCTGGATCGCCTGCGTGATCGTCAGGCGATGGAACGGCTTCGCGAGGTCGAGTTCACGGCCTTGATACTGGATCGTCGCGGTGCCGAGCGCATCGATCGCCGCCTGGCGGATCAGTTGCTCGGTGAAGTCCATCAGCCAGCGGTAGTCGGTGTACGCGGCGTAGAACTCCATCATCGTGAATTCCGGATTGTGACGCGGCGACACGCCTTCATTCCGGAAATTGCGGTTGATCTCGAACACGCGCTCGAAGCCGCCGACGATCAGGCGCTTCAGGTACAGTTCCGGCGCGATGCGCAGGAACATCTGCATGTCGAGCGCATTGTGATGCGTGACGAACGGCTTCGCGGCCGCGCCGCCCGGGATCGGGTGCAGCATCGGCGTCTCGACTTCCATGAAGTCGGCGTTGTCCATGAACTTGCGGATCGACGCGATCGTCTTCGTGCGGGCGCGGAACGTGTCGCGCGTTTCCGGCGTGACGATCAGGTCGACGTAGCGCTGGCGATAGCGCATTTCCTGGTCGGACAGCCCGTGGAACTTGTCCGGCAGCGGACGCAGCGCCTTCGACAGCAGGCGCAGCTCCTTGCACTGGACCGACAGCTCGCCCTTGTTGGTGCGGAACAGCACGCCGCGCGCGGCGACGATGTCGCCGAGGTCCCACTTCTTGAACGCGTCGTAGGTGTCGGCGCCGACGTCGTTCGGCGTCACGAAGAACTGGATCTGGCCCGAGCCGTCCTGCACCGTCGCGAAGCTCGCCTTGCCCATCACGCGCTTGAGCATCATGCGGCCGGCCACCGACACCTCGACCGGGTTCGCTTCGAGCGCGGCCTTGTCCGAATCGGCGAATTTGGCCTGCAGGTCGGCTGCGTGGTGCTCGGGGCGGAAATCGTTCGGGTAGGCGACGCCTTGCTCGCGCAACGCGCGCAGCTTCTCGCGGCGCTCGGCGATGATCTGGTTTTCGTCCGCCGTGACGGCGGGCTGCGTTTGGGTCGGTTCGGTCATGATGGTCGGAATTCGGAGTGGGGTGCGGCAACGCAAACGGAAAGGGCGGCGCGGGCCGGCCGCGCCGCGGCGCTTACACGCCCTGTTTGAGGCTCGCGCTGATGAAGTCGTCGAGGTCGCCGTCGAGCACCGCCCGCGTGTTGCTCATTTCGACGTTCGTGCGCAGGTCCTTCACGCGACTCTGGTCGAGCACGTACGAGCGGATCTGGTGGCCCCAGCCCACATCGGTCTTGCTCGATTCGAGCTTGTCCTGCTCGGCCTGGCGCTTGCGCATTTCGACTTCGTACAGGCGCGACTTCAGCATCGCCATCGCTTCGGCGCGGTTGCGGTGCTGCGAGCGGTCGTTCTGGCACTGCACGACGATGCCCGTCGGCATGTGCGTGATCCGCACCGCGGAGTCGGTCTTGTTGATGTGCTGGCCGCCCGCGCCCGACGCGCGGTACGTGTCGATGCGCAGGTCGGCCGGGTTGATCTCGACTTCGATCGAATCGTCGATTTCCGGATAGACGAACACCGACGAGAACGACGTGTGGCGGCCGCCCGACGAGTCGAACGGCGACTTGCGCACGAGGCGGTGGATGCCCGTTTCGGTGCGCAGGAAGCCGTACGCGTATTCGCCCGTGACCTTGACCGTCGCGTTCTTGATGCCGGCGACGTCGCCGTCGGACTCTTCGAGCACTTCGGCCTTGAAGCCCTTGCGCTCGCAGTAGCGCAGGTACTGGCGCAGCAGCATCGACGCCCAGTCGCATGCCTCGGTGCCGCCGGCGCCGGCCTGGATGTCGATGAAGCAGTTGTTCGGATCGGCCGGGTTCGAGAACATCCGGCGGAATTCGATGTCGCCGACGCGCGCTTCGAGCTTCGCGGCGTCGTCTTCCGATGCGAGAAGGGTGTCTTCGTCGCCTTCCTCGCGGGCCAGCTCGAACAGGTCGAGCGCGTCGCGCAGGTCGCTATCGAGCGCGGTGAGCGTCGTGACGACGCCTTCGAGCAGCTTCTTCTCGCGACCGAGTGCCTGGGCGTTCTTCGAATCGTTCCAGACGTTCGGGTCTTCGAGTTCCTTGTTGACTTCGGTCAGACGCGCGGCTTTGGCGTCGTAGTCAAAGATACCCCCGAAGCTCGCCCGCGCGATTGCGCAGGTCGAGCAGGGAGCTTTCGATCGCGTTGAGACGTTCCGCTTCCATGATCGTTCGCTGTTCCGGCTTCGTAAAAAAGCGGAATTATAGCTGATCGGCAAACTTGCTCGGTGACGCAAACGGTGCCCGTACGCGTGTCGGCGGCCCCGTCCGGCGCGGCGTGCACGCGTGCGGCGGCGCGTCGCGGCGCGGTCGGCCTGCTCAGCCGGCCGCGTGTTCGACGATCAACTGGACGCGCGTGACGCCGTTCCACGTATCGGCGACGAGCCGGTACGCGACCAGCGCGCTCGCCGGCAGCGGCTCGGTGTGGTTGAACCAGATCGCGTTGAAGCGCTGGCGGCCACGCGCAAGCTGCAGCTTCAGGTGCTTTTCCTTCACGAGCGACTGCGACACGACGTCGAATTCGCCCGAGAAAAGCGGGGCCGGAAAGCCTTGCCCCCACACGGCTTCGTCGAGCAGGCCGACGAACTGCGGCGTGAAGTACGCGTCCTCGAGTTCGCCGTCGGTCTCGATCACGCGGGCCAGCGCGTCATCGGACAGCCATTCGCGCGCGACGGCCTCGAACGCGGCCGCGAAGCGCGGCACGTTGTCGGTGTCGAGCGTAAGGCCGGCCGCCATCGCGTGGCCGCCGAACGCGACGATCAGGTCCGGTTCGCGCTTCGACACGAGGTCGAGCGCGTCGCGCAGGTGGAAGCCGGCGATCGATCGGCCGGAACCCTTGACCCGCTTGCCTTCGTCGTCGGCGTGCGCGAACGTGAACGACGGACGGTGGAATTTCTCCTTGAGCCTGCCGGCGACGATGCCGATCACGCCCTGGTGCCACGCGGGATTGAACAGCGTGATCGTGCACGCGTCGGCCGGATCGACGTCGGCGAGATCGGCGAGCGCCTGCTGCTGCATGCCGGCCTCGATTTCGCGGCGCTCGCGGTTCATCACGTCGAGCTGTTGCGCGAGATCCCATGCACGGCCGATGTCGTCGGTGATCAGGCATTCGATGCCGAGCGACATGTCGGACAGCCGCCCGGCGGCGTTCAGGCGCGGGCCGAGGCCGAAGCCGAGGTCGAAGCCCGACGCGGTGCGCGCTTCGCGCGCGGCGGCGCGGAACAGCGCGGCGATGCCCGGCTGCATGCGGCCGTTGCGGATGCGCTGCAGCCCCTGCGCGACCAGCACGCGGTTGTTGCCGTCGAGCCGCACGACGTCGGCGACGGTGCCGAGCGCGACGAGGTCGAGCAGGCCGTCGAGGCGCGGCTCGGCTTCCTTGCTCGCGAACGCGCCGCGGCGGCGCAGCTCGGCGCGCAGCGCGAGCAGCACGTAGAACATCACGCCGACGCCGGCGAGGTGCTTGCTCGGGAATGCGCAGCCGGGCTGGTTCGGGTTGACGATCGCGCGCGCGGCGGGCAGCGCGTCGCCGGGCAGGTGGTGGTCGGTCACGAGCACGTCGATGCCGCGCGCGTTCGCGGCTTCGACGCCGGCGACGCTCGCGATCCCGTTGTCGACGGTGATCAGCAGGTCGGGCTTGCGCGCGGCCGCGAGCTCGACGATCTCGGGCGTGAGGCCGTAGCCGTATTCGAAGCGGTTCGGCACCAGGTAGTCGATCTGCGCGCCGAACATCCGCAGGCCGCGCACCGCGACCGCGCAGGCCGTCGCGCCGTCGCAGTCGTAATCGGCGACGACCAGCAGGCGCCGCTTGTCGGCGATCGCGTCGGCGAGCAGCGCCGCCGCATCGGCGCAGCCTTTCAGTTCGGTGGGCGGCACCAGGCGCGCGAGCGCGGTCTCGATGTCGACGGGCGACTGCACGCCGCGCGACGCGTACAGGCGCGCGAGGACGGGGTGCAGACCGTGGCGCGCAAGCGCTTCGGCGTCGGCGGGCGCGACGGGGCGGGTAACGATCCGGGTCATTCGGGGTCTGCTGGTTATTCGAACAGGGAGGCAAGCGCGCGGCGGCGCCAGAACTTGCGCAGATCGCCGCGCGTCGCGTGCAGCGTCACGGAACTCGTGTCGCCGCACAGCGTGACATCCACGCTCGCCAGCTCGCCGTTCTGCAGCGCGGCGAGCGCGGGCGCGAACCAGTCGCGCTCGAGCGCGGCGAGGCCATCGTGCCAGCGGGCCCAGTCCTGCTCGATGAACGGAGTGGTCAGCGCCGGCAGGTCGACGAGCGTCGCGCCGTCGGCGGCAGGCAGCGCGCGGAATGTCGCAGGCGGGCTGCCGGCTTCGATTTGCGCGGCGCGCGCGAGGCCGAGCGCGGCGGGCGACGCCGACAGCACGCGCGCGAACGGCTTGCCGACCGGCTTCAGCGTGCCCTGCGCGTGGAACCAGACCGAATTGACGGCGGGCAGCCCCCGGGCCTCGCGGGCTTCGTTGACCGGGTGCTGGAACCACGCCATCTGCACTTCGTTCTGCAGTTTCATCCACATCCGCGAGCGCTCTCCCGTATGCGCCTCGTGCGGCAGCCAGATCTCGATGTTGCGGCCGCTGGCGCGCAGCGGCGCGGCGCCGGCGAGGCGCGCGAGCTGGTCGCTCGACAGATACCAGCGCGCCGGGTTCGGCGCTTCGAGCCGTACGCCCAGTTCCTCGATCAGCGGTCGTGCGACCGCGAGCAGCGCGGCCGCGTCGCCGTCGTCGAGCGCGAGGGCGGCCGGATCGACGAGCACCAGGTGATCGTGCGCGATTTCGACGTGCACGGGCTCGACGCACGCCCACGCGTGCGTGCCGGGGTCGCCGCCGTCGGCCAGCAGCATGTAGGGCGCGAGCGGTGCCTCGTCCGCGGCATTGCCCTGCGTGGCGCCGAACCGGCTGGCCAGCCAGCGCTCGTGCGGCAGCGTGCGCTGGAAGTCCTCGCCGGCCACGCGCTCGACGAGGCTCGCGCGGGCGAGCAACTTCTGGAGCGCGGGGCTGTCCAGCGTGTGGAGGGACGAGGCCGCATCGGCCGCCGACGGCAGCGCGAACGGAACGAGAAAATGGAGGCGTCGGTCGTGCATGATGGTGCGCATTGTATGGCAAACTGCGCGCGTGATCGGGCCGGCTGACGGCCCGTTCGCGTCCGGCGGCCGTTTTTCGACCGTGCCCGGGCTGCCGGCCACCACCCGGCGGCGGTTCGGCCGCGGCGCGCCTCCCGCCGTAACCAGCAGAAAGGATTCGCTTGAAACTTCCGTACGAATGGCAGATCGGCTGGCGCTACACGCGCGCCGGCAAACGCACGACCGGCAACGGCTTCATTTCCTTCATCGCGCTCGTGTCGATGCTCGGGATCGCGCTCGGCGTCGCGGCGCTGATCGTCGTGCTGTCGGTGATGAACGGCTTCCAGAAGGAAGTGCGCGACCGCATGCTGTCGGTGCTCGCGCACGTCGAGGTGTTCTCGCCGACGGGGTCGATGCCCGACTGGCAACTGACCGCGCAGGAAGCGCGCCGCAATCCGTCGGTGATCGGCGCCGCGCCGTACGTCGACGCGCAGGCGCTGCTCACGCGCCAGGACGCCGTGAGCGGCGTGATGCTGCGCGGCGTCGAGCCGTCGCTCGAGCCGCAGGTGTCCGACATCGGCAAGGACATGAAGGCCGGCCAGCTCGGCGCGCTCGTGCCGGGCCAGTTCGGCATCGTGCTCGGCGACGCGCTCGCCGGCAACCTCGGCGTGACGGTCGGCGACAAGGTCACGCTCGTCGCGCCCGAAGGCTCGATCACGCCGGCCGGGATGATGCCGCGCCTGAAGCAGTTCACGGTGGTCGGCGTGTTCGAATCGGGCCACTACGAATACGACAGCACGCTCGCGATGATCAACATCCGCGACGCCGAGGCGCTGTTCCGGATGAGCGCGCCGACCGGCGTGCGGCTACGGCTCACCGACATGCAGAAGGCGCCGCAGGTCGCGGTCGAGCTGTCGCACACGCTGTCGGGCAGCCTGTACATTCGCGACTGGACCCAGCAGAACAAGACGTGGTTCTCGGCCGTGCAGATCGAGAAGCGGATGATGTTCATCATCCTCACGCTGATCATCGCGGTGGCCGCGTTCAACCTCGTGTCGTCGCTCGTGATGACGGTGACCAACAAGCAGGCGGACATCGCGATCCTGCGCACGCTCGGCGCGCAGCCGGGATCGATCATGAAGATCTTCGTCGTGCAGGGCGTGACGATCGGCTTCGTCGGCACCGCGTCCGGCGTCGCGCTCGGCTGCCTGATCGCGTGGAGCATCCCGTGGCTGATCCCGATGATCGAGCACCTGTTCGGCGTGCAGTTCCTGCCGCCGTCGGTGTATTTCATCAGCGAGCTGCCGTCCGAACTCGTCGCGAGCGACGTGATCCGGATCGGGCTGATCGCGTTCGCGCTGTCGGCCGTCGCGACGCTCTATCCGAGCTGGCGCGGCGCGAAGGTGAAGCCGGCGGAGGCGCTGCGCTATGAATGACCGCGCGGCCGCATTCGCGGATTCACGACAACAACACAACAGACAGGATTCGGCAGGTATGCAGGAATACGTGCTTCAGGCGCGCGGGATCACGAAGGCGTTCGTGCAGGGCGGCTTCAACGTGCAGGTGCTCAACAACACCGAGCTGACGGTGCGGCGCGGCGAGAAGCTCGCGGTCGTCGGCGCGTCGGGCTCCGGCAAGAGCACGCTGCTGCACGTGCTGGGCGGGCTCGACGAGCCGAGCGCCGGCGAAGTGTCGCTGCTCGGCAAGCCGTTTACGCAACTCGCCGAACGCGAGCGCAACGAGCTGCGCAACCGCGCGCTCGGCTTCGTCTACCAGTTCCACCACCTGCTGCCCGAGTTCACGGCGCTCGACAACGTCGCGATGCCGCTGCGCATCCGCCGGATGACCACCGAGGACGCGCGCGAGCAGGCACAGGCGATGCTCGAACGCGTCGGTCTCGGCCCGCGGGCGAAGCACCGGCCGGGCGAGCTGTCGGGCGGCGAGCGGCAGCGCGTCGCGATCGCGCGTGCGCTGGTCACGAAGCCCGCGTGCGTGCTCGCCGACGAGCCGACCGGCAACCTCGACGGCACGACGGCCGACACGGTGTTCAACCTGATGCTCGAACTGTCCGAGACGCTCGAAACGAGTTTCGTGATCGTCACGCACGACCCCGATCTCGCCGCGCGTTGCGACCGCATCATGCGGCTGCGCGACGGGGTGCTGCACGAGGAGCCGGCGCTGCCGGTGTAAAAAAGCCACGCCGTTGGCCGGCCGCCGGTTCGTCGCGGCACGGCGCAACGACGCAGGACCGCTGCCATGTGGATCGACACGCACTGCCATCTCGATGCCGCCGAGTTCGACGCCGACCGCGACGCGGTCGCGCAGGCTGCGCACGCGGCCGGCGTGTCGCGCATCGTGATCCCGAGCATCGGGCGCGACAACTTCACGACGGTGCGCGAACTCGCGCAGCGCACGCCGGGCGCGGCGTACGCGCTCGGTATCCATCCGATGTATACGCCGCAGGCGCGCGACGAGGATCTCGACCGGCTGCGCATGGAGATCGAGGCCAGCCTCGACGATCCGCGATTCGTCGCGATCGGCGAGATCGGGCTCGACTATTTCGTGCCGGGGCTCGACGAAGACCGGCAGCAATTCTTCTACCAGGGCCAGCTCCGGCTGGCGCGGGAATTCGACCTGCCGGTGCTGTGCCACGTGCGCAAGTCGCAGGACCGCGTGCTGGCCGGGCTGCGCCGTTTCGGCGTGCGGCGCGGCATCGCGCATGCGTTTAACGGCAGTTTCCAGCAGGCCGAAGCGTATCTGGCGCAGGGCCTCCATCTCGGCTTCGGCGGCAACGTGACCTTCGCGCGCGCGCGGCAGATCCGCCGGCTCGCCACCGAGTTGCCGCTCGACGCGCTCGTCGTCGAAACCGACGCGCCCGACATCGCGCCCGAATGGGCATACAAATCCCGCAATACGCCCGACCAGGTGCCGCGCATCGGCGCCGTGCTCGCCGAATTGCGCGGGCTCGATACTGGCGAACTGGCCGTATGCACTTCGGCTAACGCGCTCGCCGCGCTGCCGCGACTCGCACTTTCGTCCGCATAATCGTTGCCGGAAGGCGCCGTATTGGCAGGGTGGCGCCGGGTCGACGAGGAGGCGGAATGCGCGTGGGGTGGATCGCGTTCGCGCTCGGCGTCGTCGTGCTGCAGCGGCAGGCGGCGTTGCCGGGGGCGGTCGCATGGACGGTCGGAGCAGCCGTGCTCGCGGGCTGTGCGGCGCTCGGTGTGGGGTGCGTGCGCTGGCCGCGCACGCGTGCGGTCGTTGCATGCGGATGGATGCTGTGGGCGCTCGCGGCCAGCGTCGCGGGGTTCGGCTATGCGGCCGCGCGAGCCGAATGGCGCTTGAGCGACAGCCTGCCGGCGGAATGGGAAGGGCGCGACATCGTCGTCACGGGCGTGATTCGTGGGTTGCCCGTCGTCGACGAGACAGGCGCGCGGCTGCTGTTCGCGGTCGAATCGAACGATGCGGGGCTCACCCGTTTTCCACCATTGATCCGGCTGTCGTGGCGTGCGTATGGTGCATCCGCGACACGCGATGCGCTTCCCGATTTGCGGGCGGCCCAGCGCTGGCGTTTCGTCGTGCGTCTCAAGCGTCCGCATGCCGAGGCCAATCCCGGCGTGCGCGACAGCGAGGCGGCGTGGCTCGCCGCGGGCATTCGTGCGATCGGCTATGTCAGTGCGCCGCGCCGGGCGGTATTGCTCGATGCGCGCGCATCCGGATGGCGTGCATCGATCGATCGGGTGCGCGACACGCTGCGCGCACGCATCGGTGACGTGCTCGGTGCCGATGCAGCGCACCGCGGCATCGTCGCCGCGCTGGCGATCGGCGACCAGTCGGGCATCGGCGACGACGACTGGCGCGTCCTGCGCAATACGGGCACGAGCCACCTGGTCGCGATTTCCGGTCTCCATGTCGGGCTGGTCGGCGCGATCGCCGGCTGGCTCGTGTCGATGGTCTGGCGCCGCGTGCGCTGGCGCGCGCGGGCCGCGACGCTCGTGGTGCCGGCGCCGTACGCGGCCGCGCTTGCGGCGCTGGTTGCTGCCGCAGGCTACGCCGCGCTCGCCGGTTTCAACGTGCCGGCGCAGCGCGCGTGGTGGATGATCGCGGGCGGCGGCATCGCGTATCTGGCCGGCCGCAGCGTGCCGACGTCCGCGGTGCTGTGCGCGGCGCTCGGCGGCGTGCTGCTCGCCGATCCGTGGGCCGTGCTGTCGGCCGGATTCTGGCTGTCGTTCGGCGCGGTCGCCGTGATCCTGCTGGCCGTCGCCGGCTGGCGCCCGGTGCGCGAGGTCGACGATATCGATGAAGCGGGTGCGGAAGGCGGCACGACCGGCCTGCGGAGCCGGTTGCGCGGGTGGGCGACGCGCGGCCGGCGCCGCCTCGCCGAGGCGACGCGCGTGCAGTACGCGGTGACGATCGGGCTCGCGCCGCTCACCGCCGCGTGGTTCGCGCAGGTTTCCCTGTCGGGCCCGTTCGGCAATGCGTTCGCGATTCCGTGGGTCAGCTCGGTCGTGACGCCGGTCGTGCTGGCCGGCATCGCGTTGCCGCCGCCGCTCGATGCGGCGGCCTTCCGGCTTGCGCATGCGGCGCTCGAACCGATGATGACGCTGCTCGGGTATCTGGCCGACTGGCCGGCCGGCGTGTTCTGGCTGCGCATGCCCGACTGGCCGGTGCTGGCGCTCGCATGCGTGGGCGTCGCGTGGGCGCTGATGCCGCGCGGCTGGCCGTTGCGCTGGGCGGCGCCGCTCACGTGGCTGCCGCTGGTCGCGCCGGCGCCCGATGCGCCGCCGCCCGGCGGCTTCCGGCTGACCGTGCTCGACGTGGGGCAGGGCGCGGCGGTGCTGGTTGAAACCGCGCGGCGGACCTTGCTGTTCGATGCGGGGCCGGGGGCGGAGTCGTCCCATGCCGGTACGCGGATCGTCGCGCCGGCGTTGCGGGCGCGCGGCATCGCGACGATCGATTCGCTCGTGCTCAGTCATGCGGATGCCGATCACGCAGGCGGCGCACCGGCCGTTTATGCGGCCGCCGCCGTGCGCCAGCTGCTGGCCGGCATTGCGCCGAAGAGCCGGCTGTGGCGCGACGCGGCAGCCGCGGGCGTGGCCGACCGGCTGCCGTGCGCGGCCGGGCAGCGCTGGACCTGGGACGGCGTCGCCTTCACGATGCTGTGGCCGCCGGGCGGGATGGGCACCGGGTCGTCGAACGGGCAGTCGTGCGTGTTGCGCATCGATGCGGATGGCACGTCCGCGCTGCTGACGGGCGACATCGATGCGCGCGGCGAACGGCGGCTCGTGAATGACGCGCGCGACGCACTGGCCGCGCAGATCCTGATCGTTCCGCACCACGGCAGCCGCACGTCGTCGGTCGAGCCTTTCCTCGATTCGGTCGGGCCGCGCGTCGCGGTATTTCCTGTAGGCTATCGCAATCGTTTCGGGCATCCGCACCGGACCGTGCTGGCCCGCTACGAGGCGCGCGGGATTCCGCTGCCGCGCACCGATCGCGACGGCGCCGTGCGATTCGACGTCGCGCCGGCCGGCGGCGGGTTCGCCTTCGCGCGTTATCGCGACGAACGGCACCGGTACTGGATGGACCGGTGATCGCGGGAAGGCCGGCGTATCGGGACGGAAAGCCCGGGGCCGGCGTGCCGTGCCGAGGCACGGTTCCGACAGAATACGAAACATGGGACTGGCGTGAGAGCCAAAGCGCCAACGCCGGTCGACCGCGAAGCATGGGGCGGGAGTAAGTGCTGAAGCACTCACTCCCACCGACAAAGGAGACATCGGCGTTTGAAGGACATCCTCCACTTCTCGCATGCGAACGGCTTCCCGGCGTCGACGTACCGGACGATCTTCGCCGAGCTGGCCGACGACTACGAGCTGCGCTACATCGAACGGATCGGCCACGACCGCCGCTACCCGGTGACGCGCGACTGGCCGCATCTCGTCGAGCAACTGCTCGACGACATCGGCAGCCGCTACGAGCGTCCGGTCTGGCTCGTCGGCCATTCGCTCGGCGGCTACCTGTCGCTGATGGCCGCGCTGAAGAAGCCGCAGTGGGTGCGCGGCGTCGTGATGATCGATTCGCCGATCATCGCGGGCTGGCGTGCCGGCGCGCTGCGCGCGAGCCAGTGGGCGGGGCTCGACGAGCGGCTGTCGCCGGCCGCGGCGACGCGCAACCGGCGCACCCGCTGGATGAGCCGCGACGAAGTGTGGCGGCACTTCCGCGAGAAGCCCGCGTTCGCGCGCTGGGACGAACGGATGCTGGCCGACTATATCGACTACGGGATTCCACAGGCCGGCGCCGACGGCGAGCGCGCGCTCGCATTCGACCGTCAGGTCGAATACCTGATCTACCGGACGCTGCCGCACACGCTCGGCCCGCGGCTCGCGCACGGCGCGCCGGTGCCGCTCGGCTTTCTCGCCGGCACGCGCTCGCGCGAGGTGCGGCAAGTCGGGCTCGATGCGACACGCCGCGCGACGCGGGGGCGCATCGAATGGCTCGAGGGCAGCCACCTGTTCCCGATGGAGCGGCCGATCGAGACCGCCCGCGCATTGCAGCGGATGCTGAATTCGCTGAAGGCGGAAGAGGGTGGCGTTTGGCAGGCCGGCGCGCCGCTCGCGAAGCGCGCCTGACGTTTCGCCGGGCGGCTGGAACGCCCGCCGGCGCATGCGTGCGGCGCCGACCGGCCGGCCGGTTCGTACCGGCGCGCACGGCCGGCGCGGGTCGGCACGGGTCGGCCCGAACGGGGCGCGATCATCACGCCAATTGCTGAGAGAAGGGCGGGCTTTACGGTATAATCCGTTTTTCCCGCGAGCATCCAGCGATGACCAAATATGTTTTCGTCACCGGCGGCGTAGTTTCTTCCCTTGGCAAGGGCATTGCCGCCGCTTCCCTCGCCGCGATCCTCGAATCGCGCGGTCTGAAAGTCACCCTCCTCAAGCTTGATCCCTACATCAACGTCGACCCCGGCACGATGAGCCCGTTTCAACACGGCGAAGTGTTCGTGACGGAAGACGGAGCGGAGACCGACCTCGACCTCGGCCACTACGAGCGCTTCATCAGCACGAAGATGCGCAAGGCCAACAACTTCACGACCGGCCAGATCTACGAATCGGTGATCCGCAAGGAACGCCGCGGCGACTATCTCGGCAAGACCGTGCAGGTCATTCCGCACATCACGAACGAAATCCAGGCGTTCATCGAGCGCGGGGCGGCATCGGCCACCTGCGGCGAGCCGGACGTCGCGATCGTCGAGATCGGCGGCACGGTCGGCGACATCGAGTCGCTGCCGTTCCTCGAGGCTGCACGCCAGATGAGCCTGCGCCTCGGCCGCAACAGCGCGTGCTTCGTGCACCTCACGCTCGTGCCGTACGTCGCGACGGCCGGCGAGCTGAAGACGAAGCCGACCCAGCACAGCGTGCAGAAGCTGCGCGAGATCGGCATCCTGCCGCACGTGCTGCTGTGCCGTGCGGATCGCCGCATCCCCGACGACGAATCGAAGAAGATCTCGATGTTCTCGAACGTGCCGGAAGACGCCGTGATCTCGGTGTGGGACGCCGACAGCATCTACAAGATTCCGCAGATGCTGCACGACCAGGGCCTCGACCGGATCATCTGCGAAGAGCTGAAGCTGTCGCCGAAGGACGCCGACCTGAGCATGTGGTCGGCGCTCGTCGAGAAGCTCGAGAACCCGAAGCAGGAAGTGACGATCGGCATGGTCGGCAAGTACGTCGACCTGACCGAGTCGTACAAGTCGCTGATCGAGGCGCTGCGCCATGCGTCGATCCACACGTCGACCAAGGTCAACATCGAGTACATCGACTCGGAAGAGCTCGAGACCAACGGCGTCGACAGCCTGAAGCATCTCGACGCCGTGCTGGTGCCGGGCGGTTTCGGCCGTCGCGGCACGGAAGGCAAGATCGCCGCGGTTCGCTACGCGCGCGAGTCGAAGGTGCCGTACCTCGGCATCTGCCTCGGCATGCAGCTCGCGGTGATCGAATTCGCGCGCGACGTCGTCGGCCTGAAGCAGGCGAACAGCACGGAATTCGATCCGGACACGCCGGAGCGTGTGGTCGCGCTGATCACCGAATGGTACGACCGCGAAGGCAAGGTCGAGACGCGCACCGAGGAATCCGACCTCGGCGGCACGATGCGCCTGGGTTCGCAACGCTGCCCGATCAAGCCGGGCACGATGGCGGAAGAAATCTACGGCAAGGACGTGAACGAGCGCCATCGCCACCGTTATGAAGTCAATAACCGCTTCGTGCCCCAGCTCGAAGCCGGCGGCCTTATCATCAGCGCCCGTACCCCGAGCGAGGATCTGCCGGAAATGATGGAGCTGCCGCGTTCGATGCACCCGTGGTTCGTCGGCGTCCAGTTCCACCCGGAATTCACGTCCACGCCGCGTGACGGTCATCCTCTGTTCAAGTCGTTCGTCGAAGCGGCGCTTGCCAACAAGCAAGCGCGCGGAGTGCAAGCATGAAGCTGTGCGATTTCGAGGTCGGTCTCGACCAGCCTTTCTTCCTGATCGCGGGTACCTGCGTCGTCGAATCGGAGCAAATGACGATCGACACGGCGGGCCGCCTGAAGGAGATCTGCGAGAAGCTGAACGTTCCGTTCATCTACAAGTCGTCCTACGACAAGGCGAACCGCAGCTCGGGCAAGTCGTTTCGCGGCCTCGGAATGGACGAGGGGCTGCGGATTCTCGGCGAGGTGAAGCGCCAGCTCGGCCTGCCGGTGCTGACCGACGTGCATTCGATCGACGAGATCGAGCAGGTCGCGTCGGTCGTCGACGTGCTGCAGACGCCGGCGTTCCTGTGCCGCCAGACCGACTTCATCCATGCGTGCGCGCGCTCGGGCAAGCCCGTCAACATCAAGAAGGGCCAGTTCCTCGCGCCGCACGACATGAAGAACGTGATCGACAAGGCGCGCGACGCGGCGCGTGACGCGGGGTTGTCGGAAGACCGCTTCATGGCGTGCGAGCGCGGCGTCTCGTTCGGCTACAACAACCTCGTGTCGGACATGCGTTCGCTCGCGATCATGCGCGAGACGAACGCGCCGGTCGTGTTCGATGCGACCCACTCGGTGCAGTTGCCGGGCGGGCAGGGCACGAGTTCGGGCGGCCAGCGCGAATTCGTGCCGGTGCTCGCCCGTGCGGCGGTCGCGACGGGCGTCGCGGGCCTGTTCATGGAAACGCATCCGAATCCGGCCGAGGCGAAGTCGGACGGCCCGAACGCAGTGCCGCTGAACCGGATGGGTGCGTTGCTGGAGACCCTCGTCACGCTCGACCAGGCGGTGAAGCGCAATCCGTTCCTGGAAAACGATTTCAATTAAAGATCGAATGAACCTTGCGACGGCTTCGCGCGTCTGTAGCGAAAGCGGTTCCGGCACGCACGCCGTCGCAGTTTGAAGAATCCATCGTCATTCTCAGAGGAAACCCATGAGTGCAATCGTAGATATCATCGGCCGCGAGATTCTGGATTCGCGCGGCAACCCCACCGTCGAATGCGACGTGCTGCTCGAATCGGGCACGATGGGCCGCGCGGCGGTGCCGTCGGGCGCGTCCACCGGCTCGCGTGAAGCGATCGAACTGCGCGACGGCGAAGCCGGCCGCTACAACGGCAAGGGCGTGCTGAAGGCAGTCGAGCACATCAACACCGAAATCTCCGAAGCCATCATGGGCCTCGACGCATCGGAACAGGCGTTCCTCGACAAGACGCTGCTCGAGCTGGACGGCACCGACAACAAGTCGCGCCTGGGCGCGAACGCGATGCTGGCCGTGTCGATGGCCGTCGCGAAGGCCGCCGCCGAAGAGGCCGGCCTGCCGCTGTACCGCTACTTCGGCGGTTCGGGTGCGATGCAACTGCCGGTGCCGATGATGAACATCGTCAACGGCGGCGCGCACGCGAACAACAGCCTGGACATCCAGGAATTCATGATCGTTCCGGTCAGCCAGCCGACGTTCCGTGAAGCGCTGCGTTGCGGCGCGGAAGTGTTCCACGCGCTGAAGAAGATCCTGAGCGACCGCGGCATGAGCACGGCCGTCGGCGACGAAGGCGGTTTCGCACCGAACTTCGGCAGCAACGACGAGTGCCTGTCGACGATCCTGCAGGCGATCGAGAAGGCCGGCTACCGTGCGGGCGAAGACGTGCTGCTCGCGCTCGACTGCGCGGCATCCGAGTTCTACCACGACGGCAAGTACCAGCTCGCCGGCGAAGGCCTGCAACTGTCGTCGGCCGAATTCACCGACTACCTCGCGACGCTCGCCGACAAGTTCCCGATCGTGTCGATCGAGGACGGCATGCACGAAAGCGACTGGGACGGCTGGAAGCTGCTGACCGACCGCCTCGGCAAGAAGGTGCAGCTGGTCGGCGACGACCTGTTCGTCACGAACACGCGCATCCTGAAGGAAGGCATCGAGAAGGGCATCGCGAACTCGATCCTCATCAAGATCAACCAGATCGGTACGCTGACCGAAACGTTCGCGGCAATCGAAATGGCGAAGCGCGCGGGCTACACGGCCGTGATCTCGCACCGCTCGGGCGAAACGGAAGATTCGACGATCGCGGACATCGCGGTCGGCCTGAACGCCGGTCAGATCAAGACGGGTTCGCTGTCGCGCAGCGACCGCATCTCGAAGTACAACCAGCTGCTGCGCATCGAGGAAGATCTCGGCGACATCGCGAGCTACCCGGGCAAATCGGCTTTCTATAACCTGCGCTAACGCGCTACTATCGGGTTCGTCATCTCGACGCCGCTCTGTGCCTGTGCGCGGAGCGGCGCTTCTTATATCTGCGTCTCTTACATGCGGCTTGTCACTGTCGTCCTGATTGCCTTGCTGGCGCTCATTCAGTACCCCCTATGGTGGGGACACGGCGGCTGGCTGCGGGTGCACGAATTGCGTCAGCAGCTCGACGACCAGCTTCAGAAGAATGCGGACGAGAAGCTGCGCAACGAGCGCACCGCGGGCGAAGTGCAGGATCTGCAGAGCGGCACCGCGGCGATCGAGGAGCGTGCGCGCTACGAGATGGGCATGGTGAAGGACGGCGAAGTATTCGTGCAGTTCGTGTCGCCGAATGCGCCGGCAGGGCCGGTGAACACCACGCCATCGAATACGTCGACGCGCGGCGCGGTTTCGGCGGCGCCGGTGCGGGTCGTGCCGAATCCGCAGTCGATCGCGAAGCCGTCGCGCCATCACGGCGGCGACAAGGGCAAGCCGGCGCATCACTGAGCGCGGTACGTCGAATCCATTGAAAAAGCGCGGGAAATGCCGCGCTTTTTTATTTCCTGCCAGTCGTCAATCGATCGGGCGACGCCCGCTCACCACCACCAGCCCGGGTAGCCGTAGCTGACGCCCGTGCCCCAGCGATTGCCCCATCCGCCGTAGTACCCGCCGTAGACCGTCACGGGTGGCGGCGAGTAATACGCCCACGCGCGCGCCGCCGCCTCGGCTGCCATCGCGCTGTTCTGTTCGCGCAGCACCTGCTGGTCGATCTCGTCGTAGCGCTTGCGTTCGGCGCTCGACAACACGGGTGGCTGGCCGCCCGACGCGCCCGGTTCGGGCAGGCGGCTCAGGATCGTGGAAGTCGGCGGCGGCATCGCGCAGCCGGCCAGCGCGAGCGTGCCGGCGGCCATGCCCGTCAGGACGACGCTGCGGATGGTGAGCAAGGGGTGAGGGTGATTCATGTGTTTCTCCTGCGGCGCGCCGACCGTGGGAAAACGGCTTGCGCCGAAGGCCGGGCCTTGGGCGCCTGAGCCGCGGTGCGGCGCTCGTGCGTCATTATGCGCCCGTGCCGCGCCGGTGGCGGGCACGGGCGCATGGCTCAGTGACGCTGGTCGGTCGCGGGCGCGATGCCGGTTTCGACACCGGGTGCCGCAAACAGTTGCGCGACGTCGACCGGATCGAATTCGTAGCGCTGGTTGCAGAACTCGCAGTGGATCTCGACGTGGCCGCGCTCGACGATCACGCTGTCGACTTCTTCACGACCGAGCATGCGCAGCATCGCACCGACCTTCTCGCGCGAGCACGAACACTGGAAGCGCGTGCCGGCCGGTTCGAAGTGCTGCACGTTTTCCTGCCAGAACAGCCGGCGGAACACGACTTCCGGTTCGACTTCGAGCAGTTCCTTCGCGGACAGCGTGCCGCCGAGCGTGCACACGCGCTCCCACGTGTCGATATCGGTTTCGGCGTTGCGCGGCACGATGCCGCCGTCGCCCGGCAGCTTCTGCAGCAGCATGCCGACCGCGCGGTCGCGATCGGCCGCGAGCCACAGCCGCGTGTCGAGCTGCTCCGAGTGATGCATGTAGTGCTCGAGCACCTGCGACACCGATTCGAGCGGGCCGTCGACGCCGTTCAGCGGCACGATGCCTTGATACGGCTGCTGGCCCGGCAGCTTGTCGGCCGGATCGAGCGTGATCACGCAGCGGCCGTGGCCGCTCGCGTTGACGAGCGACGCGAAACTCGTGTCGTCGCTGATCGTCTGCGCGGCGTCGCCGGAGAACTTCGCGGTGGCCCGCATCGACAGATCGGACCCGCACTGGACGACCAGCATCTGGACCGGCCCGTCGCCGAAGATCTGCATGATCAGGGTGCCGTGAAATTTCAGGTTCGCGGACAGCAGCGCGCACGCGGCCATCATCTCGCCGAGCACCGTGCGCACCGGGGCAGGGTAGTCGCGGCGGGCGAGCACTTCCTGCCACGTGTTGCGCAGCGAAACGATCTCGCCGCGCACGGGCGCCGCATTGAACATGAATTTCTGTAACTGGTCGCTCACTCTTCTTCCTTGAAATCCGTGCGAATCACCCGATCCGCACGAGTTGCTCCTTGAAATGCGCGCGTCGCTCGACATACGTCTTCGCGTTCGCGCGCAGCCGCGCGACGTCTTCGGCCGACAGCTCGCGCACGACTTTCGCCGGTGCGCCGAGAATCAGCGAGTTGTCCGGGAACGTCTTGCCTTCCGTCACGACCGCGCCGGCACCCACCAGACAGTTGCGGCCAATGACCGCTCCATTCAAGACCACCGCCTGAATCCCGATCAGCGAACCTTCGCCGATCGTGCAGCCGTGCAGCATTGCCTGGTGCCCGATCGTCACGTTTTCCGCAATCGTCAGCGGAAAGCCGGGGTCGGTATGCAGAACCGCGCCTTCCTGGACGTTGCTGCCGGCGCCGACCGTGATCGTCTCGTTGTCGCCGCGAATCGTCGCGCCGAACCACACGCTCGCGTTTTCCTCGAGCACGACCTTGCCGATGATGGCCGCCGTATCGGCGACGAATACGCTTTCGTGGATCGTCGGGGCCGTCTCGCCCAGCTTGTAGATCGTCACGGAGTCTCCTTGTCTCTTCGATGATGGGCGCCGGTAGAATGGCGCGTCCGGTTTGCCCGGCGCCTGGCGCCGCGGAACAAACGCATATTGTAAACCGTCGCGTGCCGATGCTCCCGCGATGCGTACGCAAGGTGTCCCCGTTTATGAGCATGGAGTCTTCTTCTTTTGACCCGGCGCCGGCCTGTGTGCGCAGCGTGGCGCTCGACGCGCTGCGTATTGCCGAGCCGGCGGCCAAGGCCGCGCGGGTGCGCGCGCTGCACGATGCGCTGCGCGCCGGGCAGGCGGCGATCGCGCCGGCGCTCCAGTTGCGCGAACCGGCCGGTCTGCCCGGGCGCCCGGCGCGGCCCCCGCTGGTCGAGCCGCGCGAGCTGCAGCGGCGCAGCATGCGATCGCCCGAAGGGCGCGCCGTGCTGCTGCACGCGCTCGCCCATATCGAGTTCAACGCGATCAACCTGGCGCTCGACGCGGTCTGGCGCTTCGCGGACCTGCCCGACGCGTTCTATGCGGACTGGCTGAAGGTCGCGGCCGAGGAGGCCTATCACTTCACGCTGCTGTCCGACCGGCTCGCCGACGGCTTCGGGCATGCGTACGGCGATTTTCCCGCGCATAACGGGCTATGGGAGATGTGCGAGCGGACCAAGGACGATGTGCTCGCGCGCATGGCGCTCGTGCCGCGCACGCTCGAGGCGCGCGGGCTCGACGCATCGCCGCCGATCCGCGCGCGACTCGTGCAGGCGGGCGACGACGCGTCGGCTGCGATCCTCGACGTGATCCTGCGCGACGAAATCGGCCATGTCGCGATCGGCAACCGCTGGTTCCGCCATCTGTGCGACGCAGCCGGCCGTGACCCCGTGCCGACCTATCGGCAGCTCGCCGAGCAATACCACGCGCCGCGGCTGCGCGGCCCGTTCAATTTCGATGCGCGACGCGATGCCGGCTTCGAGCAGGCCGAACTCGACGAACTGGCTGCGCAGGACGCGGCGGACGGGCGCACCGCGCATTAGCCGGCTCGCGTGCGGCTGCGTCCGGTGGGCCGCCTGCTTGCGCGCCCGATCGATAGCATCTTTCTGCTTGGCGCCGTACGACCTCGCCGCTAGAGCGCTACCTCGATTGCCGGCCGCCTGAACCGGGGTGTCGCCGCTATAATCGAACGACCATTCTTTTTTGGGCGGCTGCGATGAGTGCCTCGAGTTCTGTTTCCGATTTCGTCACGGTGCGCGGCGTCCAGCTGCATGTGCGGCGCTGGGGTCGGCCCGATGCGCCGACGCTGTTCATGCTGCACGGCTGGATGGACGTCGCGGCGTCGTTCCAGTTCGTCGTCGATGCGCTCGCGGGCGACTGGCAGGTGATCGCGCCCGATGCGCGCGGCTTCGGGCTGTCCGACTGGCCGGTCGCGCGGCAGGGCGGCGGCCACTACTGGTTCCACGAATACCTGGGCGACCTCGATGCGCTCGTCGACCGCTACGCGCCGACCGGCGAGGTCAACCTGGTCGGACACAGCATGGGCGCGAACGTCGTGTGCCTGTATGCCGGCGCCCGGCCGGAACGCGTGCGCCGCGTGGTCGATCTCGAAGGGTTCGGGCTCGCGCCGGCCCGCGCCGAACAGGCGCCGCGCCGGCTGCGCGGCTGGCTCGACGAGCTGCGCGAGCCGCCCGCGCTGCGGCCGTACGCGTCCCTCGACGACGTAGCGGCGCGCCTGATCAAGACCAATCCGCGGCTCGACCCGCGCCGCGCCGCGTTTCTGGCCGCGCACTGGTCGAAACGCGGCGACGACGGCCTCTACCATCTGCTCGCCGACCCGGCGCACAAGATGCCGGGCCCGCTGCTGTACCGGCTCGACGAAGTGATGGCGACCTGGAAGCAGGTGCGCGCAAAGGTGCTGCACGTCGAGGCCGTCAATTCTCCGACGCTCGCGCACCTGGCCGGCGACATCCCGCTGCCCGAATTCAAGGCGCGCTTCAACGCGTTCCCCGACTGGCGCGAGAAGCTCATCGAGGATGCCGGCCACATGGTGCATCACGACCAGCCCGAGCAGATCGCGGCGTTGATCGAGGCGTTCTGCGCATAGGCGCGTGGCACGGGCGGCACGGCAGGCGGGCGGCGCAATTGCCGCGTTGCAGTAGAATGAGGCCTTACCTGCCATGCCGACAATGAACGCCGATCTCCACTGCCATTCCAATGTTTCCGACGGGTTGCTGTCGCCTGCCGACGTCGCGCGCCGCGCGCATGCGGGCGGGGTGACCCTGTGGGCGCTGACCGACCATGACGAGATCGGCGGCCAGGCGGCGGCGCGCAGCGAGGCGGAAGCGCTCGGCATGCGCTACCTGAGCGGCGTCGAGATTTCGGTCACGTGGGCATCGCGCACCGTGCACATCGTCGGTCTGAACATCGATCCCGCCCATCCGGCGCTGGTCGACGGCCTGTATCGCACGCGCCACGGCCGTGCGGCGCGCGCGGTGGCGATCGCGGAGCAACTCGCGACGCTTGGCATCCCCGGCGCGTACGAAGGTGCACTCAAATACGTATCGAATCCCGACCTGATCTCGCGCACGCACTTCGCGCGTTTTCTCGTCGAGAACGGCCACGCCGAATCGACGTCGGACGTGTTCGATCGCCTGCTCGGCGACGGCAAGCCCGGCTTCGTCCCGCACCGCTGGGCGTCCCTGTCCGACGCGGTTGGCTGGATTCGCGCGGCAGGCGGCGAAGCGGTGGTCGCGCATCCGGGCCGCTATCGCTATACGCCGGTCGAATTCGACGCGTTCTTCGGCGAGTTCATCGATCTCGGCGGCCGCGCGATCGAGGTCATCACGGGCAGCCATACGCCCGACCAGTACCGCGAATACGCGGACGTTGCGCGCCGCTTCGGCTTCGAAGTGTCGCGCGGCTCGGATTTCCACGCACCGGGCGAGGGCCGCATCGAGCTCGGCAGCCTGCCGCCGTTGCCGCCCGACCTGACGCCGGTCTGGGAGCGCTGGCTCTGACGCCGGGCGGCTTCGGCCCGCCCGCGTTGCCGTTGATGCGCACATCCGACTTCTCCCTCTTTACGTGTCCCCATGTCCCAGTTCTTCAGGATTCATCCGGATAATCCGCAGCCGCGCCTGATCAAGCAGGCGGTGGAGATCGTCAGCAAGGGCGGCGTGATCGCGATGCCGACCGATTCGAGCTATGCGCTCGCGTGCCATCTCGACGACAAGGATGCGGTCGAGCGCGTGCGCCGGATTCGCGGCCTCGACGAGAAGCAGCACCTGTCGCTGCTCGTGCGCGACCTGTCGGAGCTCGCCAACTTCGCGATGGTCGACAACCGCCAGTACCGGCAGATCAAGTCGGTGACGCCGGGCCCGTACGTGTTCATCCTGCAGGCGACGAAGGAAGTGCCGCGCCGGCTGTCGCACCCGTCGCGCAAGACGATCGGGCTGCGCGTGCCCGATCACGCGATCACGCTCGCGCTGCTGGAGTCGCTCGGCCAGCCGCTGCTCGGCACGACGCTGATCCTGCCGCCGGACGACGAACCGCTGAACGATCCCGAGGAAATCCGCACGCGGCTCGAGAAACAGGTCGACCTCGTGATCGACGGCGGCGCGTGCCCGCGCGAACCGTCGACGGTGATCGACCTGACCGGCGATGCGCCCGAACTCATCCGTGCGGGGCGCGGCGCGCTCGAACCGTTCGGACTCTCGGCCGCATGACCCGCGGTGTCATTTTTGCGCGAGTGCGCTTGTTACAATAACGCGATATGGATGCTTCCCTGATACAGACCATCGCCGTCTACGCGCTGCCCGTGATCTTCGCGATCACGCTGCACGAGGCCGCGCATGGCTACGCCGCGCGCCTGCTCGGCGACAACACCGCCTACGCGATGGGGCGCGTGTCGTTCAATCCGATGCGCCACATCGACCCGCTCGGCACGATCGCGATTCCGCTCGCGATGTACTTCCTGACCGGCGGCGCATTCCTGTTCGGCTATGCGAAGCCGGTGCCGGTGTCGTTCGGCAACCTGCGCAATCCGCGCTGGGGCAGCCTCTGGGTCGCGCTCGCGGGTCCGGCCTGCAACTTCGTGCAGGCGCTCGTCTGGGGCCTGCTGACCCTGGTGCTGCCGGCCGTCGGCGTCGACGAGCCGTTCTTCACGCGGATGGCGTTCGCCGGCGTCAGCGCGAATCTCGTGCTCGGCGTGCTGAACCTGTTTCCGCTGCCGCCGCTCGACGGCGGCCGCATCCTGGCGGCGCTGCTGCCGACCCGACAATCGATCGCGCTGTCGCGCATCGAGCCGTACGGTTTCATCATCGTCCTCGTGCTCGTCACGACGGGCGTGCTGACGAACTTCTGGCTGCGTCCGCTCGTCAATGTCGGCTACGCCGTCCTGAGCGCCATCCTGTCTCCCTTCGCCTCGCTTTTCTAACGACAATCATGTTCCCAGAACGTATTTTCTCCGGCATGCGACCCACCGGGTCGCTGCACCTCGGTCATTACCACGGCGTGCTGAAAAACTGGGTGAAGCTGCAGTCCGAGTACCCGTGCTTCTTCTGCGTCGTCGACTGGCATGCGCTGACGACGCACTACGAGACGCCCGAGGTCATCGAGAAGAACGTGTGGGACGTGCTGATCGACTGGCTCGCGTCCGGCATCGATCCGGCGCAGGCGACGCTGTTCATCCAGAGCAAGGTGCCCGAGCACGCGGAACTCGCGCTGCTGCTCGGCATGAGCACGCCGCTCGGCTGGCTCGAACGCGTGCCGACCTACAAGGAGCAGATGGAGAAGCTGAAGGACAAGGATCTGTCCACCTACGGCTTCCTCGGCTACCCGGTGCTGATGGCCGCCGACATCCTGCTGTATCGCGGCTCGCTGGTGCCGGTCGGCGAGGATCAGGTGCCGCACGTCGAGATGACGCGCGAGATCGCGCGCCGCTTCAACTACCTGTACGGCCGCGAGCCCGGTTTCGAGGAGAAGGCGCTCGAAGCCGCGAAGAAGCTCGGCGGCAAGCGCGCGAAGCTCTATCACGAGCTGCGCAACGCGTATCAGCAGGAAGGTGACGACGAGGCGCTCGAACAGGCGCGCGCGATGCTGCAGGAATCGCAAAGCCTGTCGATGAGCGACCGCGAGCGCCTGTTCGGCTATCTCGAAGGCGCGCGCAAGATCATCCTGGTCGAGCCGCAGGCGCTGCTGACCGAAGCGTCGCGGATGCCGGGCCTCGACGGGCAGAAGATGTCCAAGTCGTACGGCAACACGATCGGCCTGCGTGAAGACGCCGAGACGATCACGAAGAAGGTCCGCACGATGCCGACCGATCCCGCACGCGTGCGCCGCACCGATCCGGGCGATCCCGACAAGTGCCCGGTGTGGCAGCTTCACCAGGTCTACACGGACGAAGCGACGCACGAATGGGTGCAGAAGGGCTGCCGCTCGGCGGGTATCGGCTGCCTCGACTGCAAGCAGCCGGTCGTCGAAGGCATCCTGCGCGAACAGCAGCCGATGCTCGAGCGCGCGCAGAAGTACATGGACGATCCGTCGCTGCTGCGCGCGATCGTCGCGGACGGCTGCGACAAGGCGCGCAAGTACGCGACGGAAACGATGCGCGACGTGCGCGACGCGATGGGTCTGTCGTACAACTGATCCGGCGCATGAGCGAATCCGTCATCGCCGCCGCGGGCGGCCACGTCGGCCAGGCCGAGCCGTCGCGCTGGGTCGCGCAATGGGCGCGGCTCGTGCCGGCCGGCGGAGCAGTGCTGGACGTCGCCGCGGGCGGCGGTCGCCACGCGGGCTGGTTCGCGTCGCGCGGGCATCCGGTCGTCGCGCTCGATCGTGACCCGGCCGCGCTGGCCGCGTTGCGCGCGATTCCCGGCGTCGACGCCCGCGCGGCTGATCTCGAAGGCGCGCCATGGCCGCTGCCGGCCGGCGAGCGGTTTGCGGCCGTGATCGTCACGAATTACCTGCATCGTCCACTCTGGCCCCATCTGCTCGATGCCGTGGCGCCGGGCGGCGTGCTGATCTACGAAACTTTCGCGCAAGGAAACGAAACGGTCGGAAAACCGTCCAACCCCGCGTTCCTGCTCGCCCCGGGCGAGTTGCTGGACGCGGTGCACGGCCGCCTGCGGGTGGTCGCGTACGAGGACGGTTTCGTGGCCGCGCCGCGCGAGGCATTCGTCCAGCGCCTCTGCGCAGTGCGCGAGGGCGCGACCCCGAAGGCGGGGGCGGGAATTCCACGTTACGAACTGCCCGGCTAATCCGCTACAATCTCAACGTTTACCGGTACACAATCAATCGCGTTTCATGGCTAACGGCACCCAAGACGGCATTCAAATCCGCGGCAGCATCCCCGCGATCGTCACCCCGATGCTCGAAGACGGCAGTCTCGACCTGCCGGCGTTTCGCAAACTGGTCGACTGGCACATCGCGGAAGGCACCGATGCGCTCGTCGTCGTCGGTACGAGCGGCGAGTCGGCAACGCTCAGCGTCGAAGAGCACATCCTGATGATCCGCACGGCGGTCGAGCATGCGGCGAAACGCATCCCGATCATCGCGGGCGCGGGCGGCAATTCGACCGCCGAGGCGATCGAGCTGACGAAGCACGCGAAAGCCGTCGGCGCGGACGCGACGCTGCAGGTCGTGCCGTACTACAACAAGCCGACGCAGGAAGGCATGTACCGCCACTTCCGGACGATCGCCGAAGCGGTCGACCTGCCGGTGATCCTGTACAACGTGCCGGGCCGGACGGTCGCGGACATGACGCACGAGACGACGCTGCGTCTCGCGGAAGTCCCGGGCATCATCGGCGTGAAGGAAGCGACCGGCAACGTCGATCGCGCCGCCCACCTGATCAAGGCCGCGCCGAAGCATTTCGCGATCTACAGCGGCGACGATCCGACCGCGATCGCGCTGATGCTGCTCGGCGGCCACGGCAACATCTCGGTGACCGCGAACGTCGCGCCGCGCGCGATGAGCGAGCTGTGCCGCGCGGCGCTGGCCGGCGACGTGCAGACGGCCCGCGCGCTGCACATGAAGCTGCTGTCGCTGCACAAGAACCTGTTCATCGAAGCGAACCCGATCCCGGTGAAGTGGGCGCTGCAGACGATGGGCAAGATGCAGGGCGGCATCCGGCTGCCGCTCACGGCGCTCGACGAGCGCTGTCACGATGCCGTGCGTTCGGCCCTCGTCGAGGCCGGCGTCCTCTGATGCCGAGGCGGCCGCGTCCTGCGGCCGCCGGCTCGACCCCTGATCAACCCGCACCGGCCGGCTCCGTCCGGCGCCGCTCCTGACGAGCGTTCTAGCAAGACGAAGGATTTCATGAAACGTTTCGCCTTTTCCTCTCGCGCCATCCAGTTGTCGGTGGTGGCGCTGGCGCTGGGCGCGCTCGCTGGCTGCGATACGCTGAACGACTACCTGGCCCCTGACCGGGTCAATTACAAGAACACCGGCTCGGCGCCGCCGCTCGCGGTGCCGAGCGACCTGAAGCCGGTGCAGACGACGCAGCAGTTCGTCGCGCCGCCGACCAACGCCGGGCTCGGCACGCTGCCGCCGCGGGCCACGACGCAGGCCGGCAATGCGACCGACGGCATCCCGAGCGCGCAGGATCCGCTCGGCATGCACATCGAGCGCGACGGCGATCGCCGCTGGCTCGTCGTCGACGGCCGGACGCCCGAGCAGCTGTGGCCGATCCTGAAGGAATTCTGGCAGGAAAACGGCTTCTCGCTGAAGACCGATGCGCCGTCGACGGGCATCATGGCCACCGACTGGGCCGAGAACCGCGCGAACATTCCGGACGACTGGTTCCGCCGCACGATCGGCCGGGTCATCGATTTCGCCTATTCGTCGGGCACGCGCGACCGCTTCCGCACGCTCGTGAACCGTACGTCCGACGGCAACACCGACATCTCGATCACGCACAGCGCGATGGAAGAAATGATGGTCGGCCCGCAGGGCGGCACGTCGTCGCGCTGGGAGGAGCGTCCGCGCAACCCGGTGCTCGAAGCCGTGTTCCTGTCGAAGCTGATGCAGAAGTTCGGCCTGACCGACGCGCAGGCGAAGCAGTTGCTGACCGATGCGCGCCCCGCGACAGCGCCGGCGCAGGTCAGCGACACGAGCGGCGGCGCCGCGACGCTGCAACTGGCCGAGTCGTTCGACCGCGCATGGCTGCGCGTGGGCCTGGCGCTCGACCGGACCAACTTCACGGTCGACAATCGCGACCGCGAGAAGGGCATGTACACCGTGCGCTATGCGAATTCGATGGAAGAGCTCAAGCGTGACGGCCTGTTCGGCAAGCTGTTCTACGGCGGCCCGTCAGCCGCCAAGCCGGGCAAGGAATACCTGATCAACGTGCGCGCACAGGGCAACGGCGGCACGCAGGTCGCGGTGGTCGGCGCGAACGGCCAGGTCGACAACTCGTCGGACGCGCAGCGGCTCATTTCGCTGCTGCACGCGCAGCTGAACTGAGCGCGTGCGATTCGCCAGCCTCGGAAGCGGCAGCGAAGGCAACGCGCTGGTCGTCGAGGCCTCGAGCGGCACGACGACCACCCGCGTGCTGCTCGACTGCGGCTTTTCTGCCAAGGAGGTCGAGCGCCGGCTCGGCCGACTGAATCTCTGCATCGCCGATCTCGATGCGATCCTCATCACCCACGAACACAGCGACCACGTCGGCAGCGCGCTGACGCTTGCGCGCCGCGCGTCGCTGCCGCTCTACATGAGCTGGGGCACCGCGCGCGCGGTCGGCGCGGACGAGGCCGATGTCGATCTCCACGTGCTGTGGGGCGACGAGACGGCCGCGATAGGCGATCTCGCCGTGATGCCCTATACGGTTCCCCACGACGCGCGGGAACCGCTCCAGTTCGTCTTCATGGACGGAAACCGCCGGCTCGGCGTGCTGACGGACGTCGGGATGGCCACGCCGCACATCACGGCCGTCCTGAGCGGCTGTGACGCGCTGGTGCTCGAATCCAATCACGATACTGCGATGCTGGCCGCCAGCCGCTATCCGCAGTCGCTGAAGGCGCGGATCGGCGGCAACCACGGCCACCTGAGCAATGCCGCCGCGGCCGACATCCTCGCGTCGCTGGAACGCAGCCGTCTCCAGCACCTGGTCGCGGCCCATCTGAGCCAGCAGAACAATCTGCCGGAACTGGCCCGCCAGGCGTTTGGCGGCGTACTTGGGACGGACGGCGAAGACGTGGTCGTGGCCTCGCAGGACGCGGGCTTCGACTGGCTGATGCTCGGATGAGCGGAGCGGGGCTGCTGCGGCGGCCCGAAGCGTCTGCCGGGCGCTCGATTCGAAAGCGGCAGACGTAAAAAAACCGGCCCTCGGGCCGGTTTTTTTCAGCTGATGCTGAAGGCTTACTGGCTTGCGCCCGAAGCCGGAGCAGCCGTCGCTGCCGAAGCAGCCGACGCCACTGCAGCAGCAGCGTCGCTCGCAGCAGCCGTTGCCGACGAAGCAGCAGCCGAAGCGTCGCTCGCAGCACCAGCAACTGCCGAAGCAGCCGACGAAGCAGCAGCAGCCGCGTCGCTTGCAGCCGACGAAGCAGCTTGATCAGCGCTCTTGTTGCAAGCAGCCAGTGCAACAGCAGCCAACAGGGAAGCTACGAGGAGGGATTTCTTCATGATCACGTCCTTTTATGGTTAAAGGTAAGCAACAGCGCGAAACAATACCGGTAATGTGCTCCAACACCGACCTGGGCCGCTGGTGGAGATGCACTTCTTAGAGCGTGAATCTTCCCTACGGCTTGGGCGGAAATTATATGCACTTTCCTATCGACCGTCGACAAATGCGGGGTCAATACGTTGTCTTTCCCATACAGAATTTGATCTGTACGGGCATACGGGGCGACTCACACTAATTCCGGTTTCCGACCCGTATCCAGCCCGCACGATACCACTCGTGCAACAAGGCTGTCATCGAGGGAACCCGGGATAGTGTTACAAACCGTTTCGCCTCCATCTGACGTTGATTGGCCAGTTCGGGCAGCCATTCCTCGGCTTGCTCGAGCGGTCCTTCCTCGCCATTAATGAAGTACGAGCGCGCGTTATACATCAATGCGGCCCTTCTGTCGAGACGCACGCCACGGCGTGACGCTTGCGTGACGAATGCGGCCTCGGACAGCGGGCGCTCGGGCGGGTCGAAAACGACGTTCGATTTCGGTTCGCTCAGGTAGCAGCCGAGGAATTCGGCGACGTCGCGCTTGCGCCAGCGGATCGCGTCGACGATCTCGGCCACGCGTTCGACCATCGCCGGCGGCAGTTGCGCGGGCGCGTCGACGGCCGGCTGCTTCGGATCGCGGTAGAGATCGTCGCCCCCCGCGTCGCGCAGGCCGCCGCGTTCCGCGAGGTAGTACAGGAACTGGGCGCCCAGCTCGCCGGCGGACGGGGCCCGGAAGCCGATCGAGCAGGTCATGCACTCGCCTTCGGCCACGCCGTCGTGCGCGATGTGCGGCGGCAGGTACAGCATGTCGCCGGGCTCCAGCACCCATTCGTCGCTCGGCTCGAAGTTTTCGAGGATCTTCAGCGGCACGTCCGGTTGCAGCGACAGATCCTTCTGCGCACCGACCCGCCAGCGGCGCCGGCCTTCGACCTGCAGCAGAAACACGTCATACGAGTCGAAGTGCGGGCCGACGCCGCCGCCGTCCGTCGCATACGAGATCATCAGGTCGTCCAGCCGCGCGTCGGGGATGAAACGGAACCGGTCGAGCAACGCGCGCGCCGCGTCGACGTGCAGGTCGAGCCCCTGCACGAGCAGGGTCCAGGATTTGCGCGTGACGGCAGGCAGCGCGTTGGGTTCGAACGGGCCGTGCGCCAGTTGCCACTTGTTACGAAAATGGGTGATCAATCGCGATTCCGCGTCATAGTCGGCGGCGAGCTCGAACAGCGCATCGCGCGTGACCGGCGACGCGACGCCGGGGATCGCCTGGCGGATCAGCAGCGGCTTCTTTTGCCAGTAGCCGCGCATGAATTGCGCCGGCGTGAGGCCGCCGAGCAGCGGCGTGGGAAGATCGGAGGGCGGCGCGCCGAGCGGGGCGGCAGCGGTATCCCGCGGTTCGGCTTGAGACCGGTTGCGCATCGTATAATGAGACTTGTATTTGGGAGAATTGGATGAAAATCGCAAAAAACACCGTCGTGTCGGTCACTTACAAGCTGTCGGACGCACAGGGCAATCTGATCGAGGAAAGCGACGAGCCGATGGTCTATCTGCACGGCGGCTATGATGGCACGTTCCCCAAGATCGAGGAACAGCTCGACGGCCACGAGGCAGGCTACCAGGCGCAGATCCAGCTCGAGCCGGAGGACGCGTTCGGCGACTACGATCCCGAGCTCGTGAAGATCGAGCCGCGCGACCGTTTTCCCGAGCCGCTCGAAGTGGGCATGCAGTTCGAAGGCACGCCGGAAGACGGTGACGAGGAAGCCGACTCGCTGATCTATACGGTCACCGATATCGCCGAGGACAAAGTCGTGCTCGACGGCAATCACCCGCTGGCTGGCATGGCGCTGCGTTTCGCGCTGACCGTGAAGGACGTTCGCGAAGCCACCGAAGACGAAATCGAGCACGAGCACGCGCATGGCGCGGAAGGGCTGGAGATCGTCGACGAGGACGACGACGAAGACGGCGAAGCGCCGTCAGGGCGTACGCTGCACTGAGCTTGCCGGCAGGCCCGGCGCCGGCCCTGATGCGGGGGGCGGGGCCGGCCACGACGCGCCGCCCGGTGCGGCGCCGTCACCCTGCAACGGCGGCGCGACCGACGACGCGTCGGGCAGCGCCGGCAGCGCGGGGATTTCCGGCATCTGCGGCAGCGGCACGTCGTCGCGCGGCACGAGCGGCAGGGTGGGCGGTACGGGCAGGTTCTTCGGCACCTCCTGCAGGCTGACGTTGAAGATCGTCTGCCGTGCCGGCGATACGCTCACCTTCACCCACTGATTCGCCGGATGGCGCGGTCCGATCGCGACGCGCGTGACGTTTCCTACCAGCTCACCATCGTCGGCATGCAGCGGACGGTCGATCAGAAAGCCATTCGCCAGCGGTTCGCCGCTCGCGTGCATCACTAGTATCGGGCCGCGGAACGTCGCCGCCGCCTTCACCAGCGTTCGTTTCAGCTCGCGGAAGCCGTCGCGCACGCGCGGCCGGTTGAAACGCAGCCACGCAAAGCGTTCCGCTCGTTCATAGCGTTCGAACTGCGGGTCGCCCTCGAACATCACGACCATCGCGCGCGCTTCGCGCCGCTTCGCATACTCGGCCGCGTGATCGATCCAGAAGCCGTTCGCGATGATGCGGTCCTCGAATTCGCCGTTGCGGCCGCCCGCGGTCAAATAATGGTTGTTCGGCGCCGGCGCATTGAGTGCGACGTACACGATGTCGTCGCGCATCCAGCGTGCGTTTTCGCGATACGGCCGGAACCGTGCGACTTCGCTCTCCCGCGTGATCTGCAGTGCGCCGGGATCGGGCAGTGCCGAATCGGCGAGCAGCGTCTGCCGCAGGAAGTCGAGCCGCTCGACCGGGTCGTAGCCGCCGCCGGCCGCGGTGTTGCAGGCGATCCAGTCGTCGTGGCCGGGAATGAACACGAGCGGCACGCGCGCCGCATCCAGGATCGCACCGCGCTGCGAATACAGCGCGTCGCGGCATGCTTCCTTCGAGCCTTTGAGATCGCCTGCGTAGACGACGAACGCGAGATTGCGCTCGCGCGCTATCGCATCGAGCAGCCGTTGCGCAGCCGGTTCGTCCGCCGGAGCATTGATGACGCCCGACACGACCGCGAACGAATAGGGCGCTGCGCTGCGCTTGGGCGGCGCGGCCACTGCATCGGCCTGCGCCAGCGCTAGCGCCGCCGCGACGAGCGCGGCGGCGGCGCGGGCCGGCAGGCCCTGCGGCATGCGCTTACGCGTGCCCGTCGGCATCGTGCGACCGGACCAGCGTGCGCAATTCATACAGCAGGTCGAGCGCCTCGCGCGGCTTCAGATCGTCGGGATCGATGTCGCGCAGCTTTTCGAGCGCCGGATGCGGCGTGTCGGGCAATGCCGGCGCGTCCGCGCATTCGAGATCGTCGACGGCCGCGGGCGGCGCGCTGAAGAGATCGAGTTGCGGCGTGTGCTGGGATGCCGACTGCTGTTCGAGATACGCGAGGTGCTTGCGTGCGGCGCGGATCACCGGTGCCGGGACGCCCGCGAGTTGCGCAACCTGGAGGCCGTAGCTCTGGTTCGCCGGGCCTTCGTTGACCGCGTGCAGGAACACGATGCCGTGGCCGTGCTCGACGGCCGACAGGTGGACGTTGGCCGCTTGCGGGAATTCGGCCGGCAGTTGCGTCAGCTCGAAGTAGTGCGTCGCGAACAACGTGTAGCACGCGTTGTGCGCCAGCAGGTGGCGCGCGATGGCCCAGGCGAGTGCAAGGCCGTCGAAGGTCGACGTGCCGCGGCCGATCTCGTCCATCAGCACGAGGCTTTGCGGTGTCGCGTCGTTGAGGATCGCCGCCGCTTCGGTCATCTCGACCATGAAGGTCGAGCGGCCGCCCGCGAGATCGTCGGCCGCGCCGATGCGCGTGAAGATCCGGTCGATCGGACCGAAGCACGCCGACTTCGCCGGCACGTAGCTGCCGACGTACGCCATCAGCGCGATCAGCGCGGTCTGCCGCATGAACGTCGACTTACCGCCCATGTTCGGTCCGGTGATCAGCAGCAGCTTGCGCTCGGTGCCGAATCGGCAGTCGTTGGCGATGAACTGCTCGACCTGCGCTTCGACGACCGGGTGGCGGCCCTGTTCGATTTCGATGCCGATCTCGTCGGTGAAGGTCGGCGCGACCCAGTCGAGCGCCCGCGCGCGTTCGGCGAAGGCGGCCAGCAGGTCGAGCTCGGCGAGGGCCGAGGCGACGCGCTGGCATTCGGGGATGAACGGCAGCAGCGCCTGCAACACCGAGTCGTACAGCGCGCGCTCGCGCGCCAACGCGCGTTCCTGCGCGGACAGCGCCTTGTCCTCGAAGGTCTTCAATTCCGGCGTGATGTAGCGCTCGGCGTTCTTCAGCGTCTGGCGGCGGCGGTAGTCGTCGGGCACCTTGTCGGTCTGGCCGCGCGTGACCTCGATGTAGAAGCCGTGCACCTTGTTGTATTCGACGCGCAGGTTCGCGATGCCGGTGCGCGCGCGCTCGCGCGCTTCGAGATCGATCAGGAACTGCCCGCAGTTCTCCGAAATGTCGCGCAGTTCGTCGAGCTCGGCATCGTAGCCACGTGCGATCACGCCGCCATCACGCACCATCGCGGCCGGCTCGGGGGCGATCGCACTCGTCAGCAGGTCGAGGCATTCGGCAGGGGGCGCGAGCGCCGCGTCGACGCGCGCGAGCGCATCCGCGTTCGCGACGATCGCGCTGATGCGCTCACGCAGCGCCGGCAGCGCGGCGAACGTGTCGCGCAGGCTCGACAGGTCGCGCGGGCGAGCGGACAGCAGCGCGAGCCGCCCGGTGATCCGTTCGACGTCGGCGATCTGGCGCAGCGCACTGCGCAGCGCATCGAGGCCCGCGTTGGCTGGTGCATCGAGCAGCGCGCCGATCGCCTGCTGGCGCGACTGCGCGGCGACCGACGCGCGCGGCGGGTGATGCAGCCAGTGACGCAACAGGCGGCTGCCCATCGTCGTGCAGCAGGTGTCGAGCAGCGAATACAGCGTAGGCGACTCGGTGCCGCGCAGCGTTTCGGTCAATTCGAGGTTGCGGCGCGTGGCCGGGTCGAGCCCGATGTATTCGGTTTCGTTCTCCACCTTCAGGCTGCGCACGTGCCGCAGTTGCTGGCCTTGCGTGGCCGCGGCATAGAGCAGCAGCGCGCCGGCCGCGCCGCACGCGCTCGTCAGCGAATGCGCGCCGAACCCGTCGAGGCTCGCGACGTCGAGCTGATCGCACAGGCGCTGCGTGCCCGACGCGATGTCGAAGTGCCAGGCCGGCACGCGCTTGCTTGCGCCCGCGCCGGCGGGAATGGCGTCGGTTGCGCCGTCCGGCGTCAGGATTTCGGCCGGCCGGATGCGTTCGAGCGCGGCGGCAAGCTGGTCGGGCTCGATTTCCGCGAGACGCAATGCGCCGCTCGCGAGGTTCAGCCATGCAAGGCCGATATTGACCGCGACGCCGCGCTTGTTGTGGCCGGTACACATCGCGAGCAGGTAGACGTCGTTCTTGTCGGACAGCAGCGCGGCATCGGTCAGCGTGCCGGGCGTGACGACGCGCACGACCTTGCGCTCGACCGGGCCTTTCGACGTGGCGGGGTCGCCGATCTGCTCGCAGATCGCGACCGATTCGCCCATCTTCACGAGCTTCGCCAGATACTGCTCGACCGCGTGATGCGGGACGCCGGCCATCTTGATCGGTGTGCCGGACGACGCGCCGCGCTGCGTGAGGGTCAGGTCGAGCAGGCGTGCCGCTTTTTCCGCGTCCTCGAAGAACAGCTCGTAGAAGTCGCCCATCCGGTAGAAGACGAGCGTGTCCGGATGATCGGCCTTGATGCGCAGGTACTGCTGCATCATCGGGGTGTGGCCGGCAAAGGCCTCGGGCGACAGCGTGGTCATAGGTCAGGCATGAAGTTGTTGCTTGGGTTGCCCGAGTTTACCAGTGGCTTCGACGTCCACGTGCGAAGTTCGCCGTTTGGCCGATGGCGGGTGATGCCGGGTCGTCGCGATTTGATGGAGGTACTCGCCCGACTGCCCACCCACGAAGCGTCCGGGATCGCCGGGCCGCTCCCGCGGCGTCGGGCATCCGGCGCCACCAAACTGGCAAGACGGGTTCACTTACAATCAGCAGAATGCGCTCGCCGTGTCCGGGAGCAACCTTGGCCATGCCTATATCGGCGACCTCGATGTCGTCTGTCCGGCGACGACGCCTCGATTACCGTGCGGCAACAGGAGAACCTCGATGATCAAAGTCAGTGTCATGTACCCGTACGCCGCAGGCGCGCGCTTCGACCATGCTTACTACCGCGATACGCACATGCCAATGGTGAAACAGCGGCTCGGCGCGGCATGCCTGTACTACACGGTGGACAAGGGTATCGCAGGCGGCGCTCCCGGTGCGGACCCTGTTTACGTCGCCAAGTGTGACTTCGTCTGCACTTCCATCGAAGCTTTTCAGGCAGCCCGCGATCCGCACGCGCAGGAGATCATGGCCGACATTGCCAATTACACGGATATACGCCCCGTGCTGCAAATCAGTGAGGTGGTCGTGGAGCGTTCGGAAGGCTAACCAGGGTTCGGATATCGCCAGGCATCGCATCCGTGTATGACGCAGCGCCCGCGCTATCGTGGCGCGGATCGCGCTCGCTCGGCCTGATCGGATACGCTTGCCGCCGCGGAAAGGGCGGTACGAAATTCCGTGCGTCGAGCCACGAGTGAAGCTCCATGAAGCCACGGCGGGGCAGGCCGGCGGCGCTCAGGTCACGCACCTGCGCGCCCCGACCCTGCGCCGCAGGTCAGGACGCGTGCCCCGACGTCAGACTGAGCGCCACCGCCTGCGCGACTTCGATGCCGTCGATCGCCGCCGAATAGATGCCGCCCGCATATCCCGCGCCTTCGCCGGCCGGATACAGGCCTTCGACGTTCATGCTCTGGTAGTCGTCCTTGCGTCGAATCCGGATCGGCGACGACGTGCGCGTCTCCACGCCGGTGAGCACGGCGTCGTGCATCGCGAAGCCGGCGATCTTCTTGTCGATCTCGGGCAGCGCTTCGCGGATCGCCTCGATCACGTAGTCCGGCAGTGCGGTACTGAGGTCGGTCGGATTCACGCCGGGCTTGTACGACGGCTCCACCGAGCCCAGCGACGTCGACGGCCGGCCCGCGATGAAATCGCCGACCAGCTGGCCCGGCGCGCGGTAGTCCCCGCCGCCGAGCTCGAACGCGCGTTCTTCCCATTTGCGCTGGAACGCGATGCCGGCGAGCGGGCCGCCCGGATAATCGTCCGGCGTGATGCCGACGACGATGCCCGCATTCGCGTTGCGTTCCGCGCGGGAATACTGGCTCATCCCGTTGGTGACCACGCGGCCCGGCTCCGAGGTCGCGGCGACCACCGTGCCGCCCGGGCACATGCAGAAGCTGTAGACCGCGCGCCCGTTGCTGCAGTGGTGGACCACCTTGTAGTCGGCCGCGCCGAGCTGCTTGTGGCCCGCGAACTTGCCGAAGCGGCTGCGATCGATCAGCCCCTGCGGATGCTCGATGCGGAAACCAAGCGAGAACGGTTTCGCTTCGATATAGACGCCGCGGTCGTGCAGCATCTGGAACGTGTCGCGCGCGCTGTGGCCCACGGCCAGCACCACGCGGTCGCACCGCAGCGTTTCGCCGTTCGACAGCTTGAGCGCGCGCACCTTGCCCTGGTCGATTTCGATGTCGTCGACGCGGGTTTCGAAACGCACTTCGCCACCGAGTTCGTGGATCGACGCGCGCATTTTTTCCACCATGCTGACGAGGCGGAACGTGCCGATGTGCGGCCGGCTCAGGTACAGGATGTCCTCGGGCGCGCCGGCCTTGACGAATTCGTCCAGGACCTTGCGGCCATAGTGGTTCGGATCCTTGATCTGGCTGTACAGCTTGCCATCGGAAAACGTCCCCGCGCCGCCTTCGCCGAACTGCACGTTGGATTCGGGATTGAGCACGCTCTTGCGCCACAGGCCGAAGGTGTCCTTGGTGCGCTCGCGCACGGCCTTGCCGCGTTCGAGGATGATGGGACGGAACCCCATCTGCGCGAGGATCAGCCCCGCGAACAGTCCGCACGGCCCCATGCCGATGACGACCGGGCGCAGGAAGTCGGCGTGTTCGGGCGCCTTCGTGACGAAGTGGTACGCCATGTCGGGCGTCACGCCGCAATGCGGCTTGCCGGCGATGCGCTCGAGCGCGGCCGCTTCGTCCTTGACGTCGATATCGACGATATACGTGAGCTTGATGTCGGCACGCTTGCGCGCGTCGTGCGCGCGGCGGAACACGGTGTAACGGAGCAGTTCGTCTGGCGCCACGCCGAGTTCCGCGAGGCGCGCGCGAATCGCGGCCTCGAGCGCGCTCTCGGGGTGGTCGAGTGGGAGTTTAATTTCGCTTAGCCGTAACATGGGGACTCGGATGCGATTGCCACGGCGCCGTGGCGGTGTTGATACAGGCGGGGCCGGCACCCCGGCGGCGGCGTCGTTCGCCGCGCGGGCATGCCGGACGCAAACCCTTCGCTGTCGTTGCGGGACAAGCGGTGCGGGCGGCAGTACGCCGACTCGTCCGGGCAACTCGGGCAACTTCAGGATAGGCGCACGAAGCGGCCCGTGTGCGCGGAAAATTGTCCCGCGTGTCGGGCGATCGGCGCGCCATCATGACGATGCCGCGCGAGCGGTTTGCGTGAAAGCCGCGCCACGCAGGCGCGGCCCGGGCTTACTCCGCTGCCGGATGCACGCGGCTGTAGCGGTTCAGGATCGGGATCATCTGCGCGTAGATCTTCGGGTTCGCGGCGACGATCTCGTGGCGATGCAGGAAATCGGCGTCGCCCGTGTAGTTGCCGACGAGGCCGCCGGCCTCGGTGATCAGCAGGCTGCCCGCCGCCATGTCCCACACGTTGATGCCTTGCTCGAAGAACGCGTCGAGGCGGCCGGCCGCGACGTTCGCGAGATCGAGTGCCGCCGCGCCCGGGCGGCGCAGGCCCGTGCAGGCCTGCGTCATTTCGGTGAAGAGGCGTGCGTAGGCGTCGAGGCCGTCCTTCTCGCGGAACGGGAAGCCCGTGCCGACGAGTGCATCTGCCAGGCGGTCGCGGCGGCCGACGCGGATGCGGCGGTCGTTCAGGTACGCGCCGCGGCCGCGGGTGGCCGTGAACAGGTCGTTCTTGTTCGGATCGTAGACGACGGCCTGCGTGACGACGCCCTTGTGCTCGAGCGCGATCGATACGCAGTAGTACGGGAAGCCGTGGATGAAGTTGGTCGTGCCGTCGAGCGGATCGATGATCCACTTGAATTCGGATTCGTTGTCGGATTCGCCCGATTCCTCCGCGAGGATCGCGTGGTCGGGGTAGGCGGTCTTCAGCGTCTCGATGATCGCGTCTTCGGCGGCCTTGTCCACTTCGGTGACGAAGTCGTTCTGCTGCTTCTTGCGGATCTCGATCAGGTCGAGATCGAGGGACGCGCGATTGATGATCTGTCCGGCGCGGCGCGCAGCCTTGACAGCAATGTTGAGCATGGGATGCATGAGCCTGGATCCTGTAGCCGGCGGCAGGGCCGCCACGAAGTGGGACAACCGCCCGGAACGGCGCAAGCGTGCCGGGGCGAGGTGAGACGCGAATTGACAAAGAGCGGGGTACGACCCGCGCTGCGCCGGGCGCAACGCGTAAAGGCATGATTTTACCCGATTTTCGGCGGTTTCAGGCGACCGGCATGCGGGGAAACCCCCACTGGCCATCCGGACGAGTGGGTTTGCCGGGGCGATGGCGATACCATACGGCCATTCTGATGAACCGAGTCGTATCGTAGTGGAAACTCCGCAGAACACCGCCGCGCCGTCCGAATCGGGCGCGGCCTCGTCCCCGCCGCCGTCCGGCGGCTTCACGTCCACCCGCTTCGTGCTCGTCGAGCCGAGCCATCCCGGCAACGTCGGGGCGGCCGCTCGCGCGCTGAAGACGATGGGCTTTTCGCGCCTCGTGCTGGTCGCGCCGCGCGTGCCGCACGTGCAGAGCGACCCCGAGGCGATCGCGATGGCCAGCGGTGCGGACGACGTCCTCGCGTCCGCGCATGTCGTGCCGACGCTCGGCGAAGCGCTGTCCGGCGTGCACTGGTCGATCGCGCTGACCGCGCGCACGCGCGAATACGGCCCGCCACGCCTCGCGCCGCGCGCGGCTGCCGCACAGGCGAGCGCGCAGGTCGGCACGGGCGACATCGCGCTCGTGTTCGGCAACGAGCGCACCGGTCTCGCGAACGAGCATGTCGAGCAGTGCAGCGCGCTCGCGCACATTCCGGCCAACCCGGCCTACAGTTCGCTGAATCTCGCGCAGGCCGTGCAGGTGCTCGCATACGAGTTGCGCGTCGCGTTTCTCGAGCAGGCGAGCGAGCCGTCGGCACAGCCGCAGGCCGAAGCCGGCACGCTCGCGCAGAGCGACGAGATCGAGCGGATGTACGTGCACCTCGAGAACGCGTTGATCGCGCTCGACTTCCTCGATCCGCGCAATCCGAAGAAGCTGATGCCGCGGCTGCGGCGCCTGTTCGCGCGCACGGGCCTCGAGCGCGAGGAGGTCAACATCCTGCGCGGCATCGCGAAGCACATCCTGCTGAAGTCGGGCAAACCAGGCGGCGACGCGTAAGCGGCCGGCGCTCCGATTGCCGGGGGGGCGGGGGAGTTCGCTCGATGCGGCGTGCATTCGGCCGGGCCATGTGTCGACCGACCGCACGCGTCGAACCTGCTGTTTCTCCCGACCGATCGGCCCCGGAAACCCCGGCGTAGCAAGCGTCCCGGCCGAATACCCGTGCCGACGGCGGGGTGAACGCGCGGCCGCGTGCGGCCGGGCACGACTGGCCCTACAATCGCCGGACGTCATAAGTAAATTACCCGGCGCGATAACGGCCGGCATTGCCGGCGATGCGCGCCGGCCTTTTCCCAGATCACATATCATGTTCACGAGACTGCGCGAAGACGTCGCAACGATTCGCGAGCGGGATCCCGCCGCTCGCAGTGCGTGGGAAGTGCTGACCTGTTATCCGGGGCTGCATGCACTCGTGCTGCACCGTTTCGCGCACGCATGCTGGCGCGCGAAGCGCTACTGGCTCGCGCGGTTCGTGTCGCAGGCCGGCCGGTTCCTGACTGGCATCGAGATCCACCCCGGCGCGACGATCGGCCGGCGCGTATTCATCGATCACGGCATGGGCGTCGTGATCGGCGAGACGGCGATCATCGGCGACGACTGCACCATCTATCAGGGCGTGACGCTGGGCGGCACGTCGCTCACGCGCGGCGCGAAGCGCCACCCGACGCTCGAGGCCGGCGTGATCGTCGGCGCCGGCGCGAAGGTGCTCGGCGGTTTCACGGTGGGCGCGGGCGCGAAGATCGGGTCGAACGCGGTGGTCGTCAAACCGGTGCCGCCCGGCGGCACCGCGGTCGGCAACCCGGCACGCATCGTGATGCCGGCGCAGCCGAAGCCGCAGACCGAGCGCGCGGCATTCAGCGCGTACGGGATCACGCCGAACGCCGACGATCCGATGTCGCTCGCGATTCACGGGCTGATCGATCACGCGGCGAAGGAAAGCCGTCGCGTCGACGAGATCGTCGCGGCGCTCGAGCGGCTCGGCACGCATCTGGAAACGCTGCAGGGCGCCGACGCGGCGCGCCTCGACCTGCGCAGGCTGTCAGCGGTGCTGGAAGGCAAGACGGTCGAACGCCAGACGTAACCCACGCGATGGGCGCTGATCGCTGCCGGTCAGTGCGACGGCAGCGCCGGCGTCAGTCGAGCGGCATCGCGTGGATGCCTTCCGCGTCGACGCGCAGGTAGCCGCCGCGCGGCGTGCCGTGATCGAGATCCCAGTCGGGCAGCACCCAGCGGATTCCGCCCGGTTCCGCGTGGCGCGCGGGGCGGTGCGTGTGGCCGTGAATGATCACGCTCGCGCGGCTTTTCCGGAACAGCGCGGCCACGCCATCCCGCGTGACGTCGTAGATGGCCGAAGCCGGGCGCATCCGGCCCGCTTCGCTGTTCGAGCGCATGCGCTGCGCGAGCGCGCGGCGCCAGCGGAACGGCCAGGCGAGAAACAGCCATTGCGCGACGCGATTGCGCGCGAAGCGCCGGAACACCTGGTAGCCGCGGTCGGCCGTGCATTGCGCGTCGCCGTGCGCTAGCACGATGCGCTGGCCGAACGCCATGATCAGTGACGGGTCGGGCAGCAGCATCGCGCCGGCCGCCTTCATGAAGCGCCGGCCGAGCAGGAAATCACGGTTGCCGTGCATCACGTAGAGCGCGATGCCGCGTTCCGAGAACGTGTGCATCAGCGCGGCCATGCGCGCGGCGAACGGATCGTCGTCGAGGATGTCGTCGCCGATCCAGTATTCGAACAGGTCGCCGAGGATGAACACCGAGTCGGCGCTGTCGGCGGTGTATTTCACGAAATGCTCGAACGCGGCGACCGTCTTCGGAATCGCCTCGCTCAGGTGCAGATCGGAGAGAAACAGGAACGGGCGTGCGGCTTGCGCGTACTCGCGCTCGCCCGGCACGCCCGCGGAGACGCTTCGCGGCGGACTCTCCTGCAACATCGAAGTGCCTCCGTAACGACTATGCGTCAGACCACCACGGCCTTTTCGATCACGACGTCGTCGGTCGGCACGTCCTGATGGAAGCCGGCGTTGCCCGTCTTGACGCCCTTGATCTTGTCGACCACGTCCTGGCCTTCGACGACCTTGCCGAACACTGCGTAGCCCCAGCCCTGCGGCGTCGGCGACGAGTGGTTCAGGAAGTCGTTGTCGTTCACGTTGATGAAGAACTGGGCGGTCGCCGAGTGCGGATCGTTCGTGCGTGCCATCGCGACCGTGTAGTTGTCGTTCTTCAGGCCGTTGTTCGCTTCGTTGTCGATCGGCGCGTCGGTCGGCTTCTGCTTCAGGCCCGGCTCGAAGCCGCCGCCCTGGATCATGAAGCCGTTGATCACGCGATGGAACACGGTGCCGTCGTAATGGCCCTTCTTCACGTAGTTCAGGAAGTTCTCGACCGTCTTCGGTGCCTTCGCGGCGTCGAGTTCGAGCTTGATCACGCCGTGGTTCGTATGCAGTTCAACCATGATGAATTCCTTCGGTGAGGCGGTTTAAATGGCACGCGGCCGGTCGTGCGACGCGGCCGCGTGTGGCGCCGGACGTGCCGGCAGGTGCTTACTTCGAGACGATGCTCGCCGATTCGATCACGACCGGTTGCGCCGGTACGTCCTGCATCGGGCCGCGCGAGGTCGTCGCCACGCCTTCGATCTTCTTCACGACGTCGAGGCCCGACACGACCTTGCCGAACACCGCATAGCCGTTGCCGTCCGGGTTCGGATAGTCGAGGCCGCCGTTGTCGACCGTATTGATGAAGAACTGCGCGGTGGCCGAATTCGGATCGCTCGTGCGCGCCATTGCGATCGTGCCCGTCAGGTTCTTCAGACCATTGCGGCTTTCCAGCGGGATCGGCGCGCGGGTCGGCTTTTCCTCGAAGTTGGTCTTGTAGCCGCCGCCCTGGATCATGAAGCCCTTGATCACGCGATGGAAGATCGTGCCGTTGTATTGGCCGGCCTTCACGTAATCGAGGAAGTTGGCGACGGATTTCGGCGCCTTCTCCGGATAGAGCTCGACGCGGATGTCGCCCTGCGAGGTCTTCAGCTGCACGACGGGGTGCGCGGTGGCCGTTTGCGCGAACGCGGGCGCGGTCGCGAGAAGGGCGGCGCCGCCAAGCGCCAGCAACAGACGTTTCATTGCGATCCTCAGGTTGGGAGGGAAGGAAGGCCGCGCCGCTTATTGCGACGGCGCGACGTACGGTGCCGCCAGTGCGCCCGACGGACCGCTGAACTGGAACGTCGGCGACATCGGCAGCGTGGTGGTGCTCACGTTCGCGGCGGCGCGGTCGGTGTAGTCGCGCGTGGCCGGCGTCGTCGCGCGGGCGTTCGGCGCGGCTTTCGACGGCGACACGATCTTCTGCAGATCGGCGAGGCGCTGCGCGGTCGCGCCGCTCGTGCGGCCGAGCGATTGCGCGCGCTTGTACGATTCGGCCGCGAGGCGCAGGTAGAGATCGCCGAGGTTCTCGTACGCGAGCGAGTAGCCCGGGTTCGATTGCGTCGCGGTGACGAGCGCGGTGCGCGCCTCGTCATAGCGGCCGTGCTTCGCGTAGAGCGCCGCGAGGTTGTTGTACGGCTCGGGCAGTTCGGGGTACGCCTGCGTGATCGCGACGAACTGCTGGATCGCGTCGTCGTCGCGGTTCAGGCGGGCCAGCACGGTGCCGCGCTTGAACTGCGCCTGCACGTCGTGCGGGTTCGACGCGATGCGCGCGTCGAGCTGCGCGAGCGCCTGCTGCCACTGCTTGCCGGCGATCGACGCGTCGATTTCGGGAGTGCCGTCGGCGACCGCCGGGGCCTTTTGCGCATGCGCCGCGGGAGCCGCGAAAAGCGTCAGCGCGACGCCCATGACGGTGGTCGCAACGAGGGTCGCAGCGCTCGGCGCGCGGCCGCGATGAGGTTTCATAGGCGTAAATCGGAATGTTATACTCCGAGCCATTCTAACAAAACGTCTGCGCGTTCCGGCGAGCGGCAGACAGTCTTTCTTAGCCTCTCGTGGCCGTCACCGCTGTGCTTGCAGCCTGACCGCCCCATGTGATATCGAGGACGCGCGGCCTGGCGCCGCAGCAGATGGTCCGTCCGTTTCACATGCTGGGCGAGCTTCGCCAGGGCGGTTTCCTTCGGCTCACGGTTCATCTCTATGGAATCACTGCGCATCTACAACACGCTCGCGCGTGACAAGCAAGTTTTCGTGCCGCGCCAGCCCGGCGAAGTGCGGATGTACGTATGCGGGATCACCGTCTACGACTATTGTCACGTGGGCCACGCGCGCATGCTGGTCGTGTTCGACCTCGTCCAGCGCTGGCTGCGTGCGATCGGCTATCGGGTCACGTACGTGCGCAACATCACCGACATCGACGACAAGATCATCCGCCGCGCGGTCGAGAACGGCGAGACGATCAAGTCGCTGACCGACCGCTTCATCGGCGCGATGCACGAGGATGAAACCGCGCTCGGCATCCAGCGGCCCGACGTCGAGCCGCGCGCGACGCAGTTCATCCCGCAGATGCTCGGCATGATCGAGACGCTCGAGACGAACGGCTACGCGTATCAGGCGGCCGACGGCGACGTCAATTACTCGGTGCGCAAGTTCGCAGACTACGGGAAGCTGTCGGGCAAGTCGCTCGACGATCTCCGCGCGGGCGAGCGCGTCGCCGCGAACGATGCAAAGCAGGATCCGCTCGACTTCGTGCTGTGGAAGCGCGCGAAGGCGGACGAGCCGGAAGGCGCGTCGTGGGCGTCGAAGTACGGGATGGGCCGCCCGGGCTGGCACATCGAGTGCTCGGCGATGGGCTGCTCGCTGCTCGGCAATCATTTCGACATCCACGGCGGCGGGCAGGACCTGCAATTCCCGCACCACGAGAACGAGATCGCGCAAAGCGAAGGCGCGACCGGCGAGACGTTCGTCAACTACTGGATGCACAACGGCTTCGTGCAGGTCGACAACGAGAAGATGTCGAAATCGCTCGGCAACTTCTTCACGATCCGCGAGGTGCTCGAGCGTTACGACGCGGAAGTCGTGCGCTTCTTCATCGTGCGCACGCACTACCGTTCGCCGCTCAATTACAGCGACGTGCATCTCGACGACGCGCGCGCGTCGCTCACGCGTCTGTACACCGCGCTGAAGGACGTCGAGCCCGACACGCTCGCGCTCGACTGGAACGAGCCGCACGCGCAACGTTTCGCGGCGGCGATGAACGACGATTTCAACACGCCGGTCGCGGTGGCGACGCTGTTCGAGCTGGCGGGTGAAGTCAACCGCACGCGCGATGCCTCGCTCGCACGGCAACTGAAACAGCTGGCGGGCCTGCTCGGCCTGCTGGGCCGCGAACCGCGCGCGTTCCTGCAGCAGGCGTCCGGCGCCGCGCAGGCGGGCGGGCTCGCGGCCGACGAGATCGAAGCGCAGATCGCCGCGCGCGTTGCGGCGAAGCAAGCGAAGGACTATGCCGAAGCGGACCGGATCCGGGCGGAATTGCTCGAAGCCGGCATCGCACTTGAAGACAAACCGGGCGGATCGACCGAATGGCGTCGCGTATGAGCGCAGCGCGTTCCACTGACCGATCCGTCAGGTAGGAGGCAAGATGGCAACGGCCAGAAAAGCGCCGGTCAGGCGCGCGACCCCGGTCGCCGCGCGTCCGGCAGCCAAGCGCGTACCGGCGGCGAAGGCGGACGCGACGCGCGCCGTGCCGAACGGCGCGCTGAACGGTCATGCGCAGCCGACGGCCGCGCAGCCGGCCGCCGACACGGCCCGCAAGACACGTGCGTCCGAAGCGGGCGGCGAGGAGGGTGTCGTGCGTCCCGCCTATTGGGACAAGGCGTGCGCGGACCTCGTCAAGCGCGACCGGATTCTGAAGAAGCTGATTCCGAAGTTCGGTCCCGCGCATCTCGTGAAGCGCGGCGACCCGTTCGTCACGCTCGCGCGCTCGGTCGTCGGCCAGCAGATTTCGGTGCCGTCCGCCCAGTCGCTGTGGGCGCGCATCGAGGACGCCTGCCCGAAACTCGCGCCGCAACCGGTGATCCGGCTCGGCGCGGACAAGCTGATCGCGTGCGGGCTGTCGAAACGCAAGACGGAATACATCCTCGATCTCGCGCAGCATTTCGTGTCGGGGGCGCTGCACGTCGACAAATGGACGTCGATGGACGACGAGGACGTGATCGCGGAACTCACGCAGATCCGCGGCATCAGCCGCTGGACGGCCGAGATGTTCCTGATCTTCAACCTGTCGCGGCCGGACGTGCTGCCGCTCGACGACCCGGGCCTGATCCGTGCGATCAGCGTCAATTACTTCAGCGGGGAACCCGTCACGCGCAGCGAGGCGCGCGAGGTCGCGGCCAACTGGGAGCCGTGGCGCACCGTCGCGACCTGGTACATGTGGCGCAGCCTCGATGCGCCCGACGCCGACGCCTGAGCGTCGGCTATCGGGTTTTAAACATCAATAGTTGAGAGCCGGTTTTGAGCGTCGCCCGCGCGGGTAGAATACGCGCTGCCGCAAGACCCAAGGATTCGAACACATGAAGACCACGTTTCTGGATTTCGAACAGCCGATCGCCGAACTCGAGGCCAAGATCGAAGAGCTGCGATTCGTGCAGGACGACTCGGCTGTCGATATTTCGGAAGAAATCGAGCGGCTGTCGAAGAAAAGCCAGCAACTGACGAAAGACCTCTACGCGAACCTGTCGCCGTGGCAGGTTTCGCAGATCGCGCGGCACCCGCAGCGGCCGTACACGCTCGACTACGTCGCGGAACTGTTTACCGATTTTCACGAGCTGCATGGCGACCGCGCGTTCGCGGACGACCTGTCGATCGTCGGCGGTCTCGCGCGCTTCGGCGGCCATCCGTGCATGGTGATCGGTCACCAGAAGGGCCGCGACACGAAGGAGCGCGCCGCGCGCAACTTCGGGATGCCGCGTCCGGAAGGCTATCGCAAGGCCGAACGCCTGATGCGTCTCGCCGAGAAGTTCGGGCTGCCGATCTTCACGTTCGTCGACACGCCGGGCGCGTACCCGGGCATCGGCGCGGAAGAGCGCGGCCAGTCGGAGGCGATCGGTCGCAACCTGTACGTGATGGCCGAGCTGAAGACGCCGATCATCACGACGGTGATCGGCGAGGGCGGTTCGGGCGGTGCGCTGGCGATCGCCGTGGCCGACACCGTGATGATGCTGCAGTTCTCGACCTACTCGGTGATCTCGCCGGAAGGCTGCGCGTCGATCCTGTGGAAGAGCGCAGCGAAGGCGCCGGAAGCCGCGGAAGCGCTGGGCCTGACCGCGCACCGCCTGAAGGCGCTCGGCCTGATCGACAAGATCATCAACGAGCCGCTCGGCGGCGCGCATCGCGATCCGAAGGGCATGGCCGCGTTGCTGCGCCGTGCGCTGGCCGATTCGCTGCGCCAGTTCCAGGGCATGAGCATCGATGCGCTGCGCGAGCGCCGCTTCGAGCGCCTGATGGCTTACGGCAAGTTCAAGGAAACCACGCCCGGCGCATGACCGGCCGTGTATTCAAGGCGCGTGCCGCTGCACGCGCGTCTCGCTCGTGATCCCGCCCACCGAATTCTCCGCTGACCGCGTCGTCCTCGACGCGGTCAGCGTTGCGCTTTCTGGTCTGCCGCCGGACGCGCGCATCGCGATCGCTTACAGCGGCGGCCTCGATTCGACCGTGCTGCTCGATGCGGCCGTGCGCGTCGCGGGCGCATCGCGCTGCGTCGCGCTGCACGTGCATCACGGCCTGAGCGCGAACGCCGACGCATGGGTCGCGCATGCCGAAGGGCAAGCGGCGCGGCTCGGTGTCGCATTCGAATCGATGCGCGTCGACGTGCCGCGCGACAGCGGGCTCGGGATCGAGGCGACCGCGCGCGAGCGTCGCTACGCGGCGCTCGACGAGATGGGCGAACGCCATGGCGTAGCGGCGCTGTGGATCGCGCAACATGCGGACGACCAGGCGGAGACGGTGCTGCTGCAACTGTTGCGCGGCGCGGGAATCGCGGGGCTCGCCGCGATGGCGCCGCGTTATCGCCCCGACGGCGTGAGCATCGAGCGGGTGCGCCCGTTGCTGCGACTGTTGCGCGCACAACTCGAGCGCTATGCGGAGCAGCACGCGCTCGCGTGGATCGACGACGAATCGAACGGCGATACGCGCTATGCGCGCAATGCGCTGCGCGTCGACGTGCTGCCGGCGCTGGCCGTGCATTTCCCGGGCTTTCGCGACGCGCTCGGCCGCGCGGCCCAGCATGCGGCCGCCGCTCAGCGGCTGCTCGACGATCTGGCCGAGCTCGATTTCGCCGTCGCCACGCGCGATGACGGTCACGCGCTGTCGCGCGACGCACTGGTCGGATTCGACGACACGCGCGGTGCGAACCTGCTGCGCTTCTGGATGCGCCGGCTCGGTTTGCCGGGCGCGTCGGCTGCCCGTCTGGCCAACATGATGCGGCAACTGCGCGCGGCGCACGACGCGCATGCGCTGCGTGTCGATCACGCGGGGCAGTGCCTGCGGCTCTATCGCGATGTCGTGTACTGGGAGGCGGGCGACAGCAGCGAGCCGGCCGACGACGGCACGGGGACGCCGCAGCCGGAGGCGGCACTCGCGTGGGACGGGCAGGAAGTGTGGCATCTGCGGGGATGGCGCGGCACGTTCGTGTTCGCGCCCGCCGATGCGGGGAGCGCCGACGCGGTGCCCGAGGCGCTGCTGCGCGGTACCCGGCTGGCGGCACGCGCCCGTGCCGGCGGCGAACGGATGCGCACGTCGCCGGGCGGGCCGGGCCGGACGCTGAAGAACCTGTTCCAGGAGCGCGGGGTGCCGGCCTGGCAACGCGACGTGCCGCTGCTGTTCGCGGGTGACCGGCTGATCTACGTGCCGCGACTGGGCGTCAATCGCGACATCGGCGAGCCGGCCGACGCGGCGCCCGGTGACGCGGCATGGCGCCGGATCGAATGGCGCCCCGATTTGCTGATCGCCTAGCAACGGCAGGCGGTCGAACGCGCGATGGCGGGCCCATTTTCACCATTTGGTAAACAGCGCCGGAACGGCCGCCGACACGGCGCGCGGCTTGTCAAGCGGGCTTCTATCGGGTACGCTCGGTCGTTTGCTCGGCTCGATTTTTGAGCGTTTTGTGCAGGTTTTCCGCGTGACGTACCCGGTTTGCGCGGCCTGATCGGCCTTCCGGGCAAAATCCGCCACGCTTGCGTGTTGCGTCCCAGCCGTCCCCCTCGTCGTCCGTCCACAGCCACAAGCCGCGTGACCGAACGGCTACGCGGCCTGCCCAGCGCGCCCGTGCGGTTTCTCCTCCAGTTCAGAACGACAATGGCACTCATCGTACACAAATACGGCGGCACTTCGATGGGCTCGGTCGAGCGCATCAAGAACGTCGCGAAACGCGTCGCAAAATGGCATCAGGCCGGGCACCAGATGGTGGTCGTGCCTTCGGCGATGTCCGGCGAAACCAACCGTCTGCTCGGTCTCGCGAAAGAGATTTCGAGCCAGCCGAGCCCGCGTGAGCTCGACATGATCGCGTCGACCGGCGAGCAGGTCAGCGTCGGCCTGCTGTCGATCGCGCTGCAGGAAATCGGCGTCGAGGCCGTGAGCTATGCCGGCTGGCAAGTGCCGATCAAGACGGACAGCGCGTTTACGAAAGCACGGATTCACTCGATCGACGACGAGCGCGTGAAGGACGATCTGAACGCAGGCAAGGTCGTGATCATCACGGGCTTCCAGGGCGTCGATCCGGACGGCCACATCACGACGCTGGGCCGGGGCGGCTCGGACACGTCGGCGGTGGCGGTGGCGGCTGCGCTGGGTGCCGAAGAGTGCCTGATCTATACCGACGTCGACGGCGTCTACACGACCGATCCGCGGGTCGTCGAAGAGGCGCGCCGCCTCGACCGCGTGACGTTCGAGGAGATGCTGGAAATGGCCAGCCTCGGCTCGAAGGTCCTGCAGATCCGCTCGGTCGAATTCGCCGGCAAATACCAGGTGAAGACGCGTGTGCTGTCGAGCCTGACCGATCCGCTGATTGCGCTCGACGAAGAAATGCGCTCGGGCACCCTGATTACTTTTGAAGAAGACGAGACCATGGAAAAGGCAGTCATTTCCGGCATCGCGTTCCAGCGCGACGAAGCACGCATTGCTGTGATGGGCGTGCCCGACAAGCCGGGCATCGCATATCAGATCCTCGGCCCGGTGGCCGATGCGAACGTCGACGTCGACATGATCATCCAGAACCAGAGCGTCGAAGGCAAGACCGACTTCACGTTCACGGTCGGCCGCGGCGACTACCAGAAGGCGATGGACATCCTCACCAACCAGGTGCAGGGCCATGTGAGCGCCGAGCGCGTGCAGGGCGACCCGAAGGTGTCGAAGGTGTCGGTCGTCGGCGTCGGCATGCGTTCGCACGTGGGCGTCGCGAGCAAGATGTTCCGCACGCTGTCGGAAGAGGGCATCAACATCCAGATGATCTCGACGTCCGAAATCAAGATTTCGGTGCTGATCGACGAGAAATACATGGAGCTGGCCGTCCGCGCGCTGCACAAGGTATTCGAACTCGACCAGGCGTCGTGAATTTTTCGTGATGCATTGAAGAAAATGCATCACGGAAATTGACGTACGGTTCGAAACCCTATATTATCTCGTTCTCGTCGCACTGCCTCCCTGGTGCGAGCGAAAGTTTGGGAGACGTGGCCGAGAGGTCGAAGGCACTCCCCTGCTAAGGGAGCATCTGGGCCAAAACCTGGATCGAGGGTTCGAATCCCTCCGTCTCCGCCAAAAGCGGTGACAAAGCCCCGCAAGTTCTCGGACTTGCGGGGCTTTTTCTTTTTCCGGCCCACCGTGTGGTGTCGTGCGCCGAGCATCGATGCCGTCGAGTCTCATCCTCGGGCGCGCGTCGTCGATACGTCATTCGGGCAATGACTGCTCGACGGGAGTGGCGGTCATGCGCTACATATCGCGTATCGTTCCGCGCGACTCGAGGTGATGCTCGTGGCAACCCCGCATTCCGTTCTGACCGTCCTGTCTCATCGACCTGTCGACGGATTGATCGACAACCACGCACGTTACGCGCATCTGCACGGCTACCGGCATGCAATGGCCGACGGCATGCACGTGTATGGCGAGCGCCAGCAGGTGCTGTACAAGTACCACGCGATCATCGCGCAACTCGTTGCGATGGAGCACGGTGCGTTGCTGCTCGTGCTCGACCCGTTCTCCGTCGTGTTCGATCCGCATGCGCTGACGGATGTCGCGCACGGTTACGACGCGATCGTCACGACGCAGACGTCGAAATCGGCGTTGCCCGCCGCGAGCGGCATGATCTTCCGCAACGTGCCCGACGTACGCGAGCAGTTGCGCCGGCTGGCGCTCGAACTGGGCAAGTGGGCGATGCATCTTCCGGAGCGGCAGCACGCGTGCGAGGCGACGCTGCTGGCAGCGCACTTTCCACCGCTGCCGTTCGACGTACCGCTTGCGAACGGCCATTTCGCGTCGGCCCAGACGGTCTGGAGCGATGGCGTCTCGATCGATTCGATCGCCGGCGCGCGACCGCTCGTGGCGCACCAGGCACCCGAGTGGCGAGACGTGAACGGCTTCTGGGCGCCGGTGCCCGATTACGACTTCCGTTACGTGACGGCGCTCGTCGACGATGCCGAACGGTACCAGCGCGGCGACTGTCCGCGCGCGATGGACGACTGGTGCGCCGCGCAGCAGCGACCGCGCGAAGCAGAGCGGCATGTGAATCCGCATGCGCCGATCGCGTTCGTGAGCCTGCATACGTCGCATATCGCGGGCTATGGCGACCTGCACGAGGAGAATTTCGTCCGCTACTGCACGCGACACGGCTATGCGTACCACACGTATCGCGCCGCGCCCGCTTTCCTGCCGGACGGCATCGACGCGAACTGGGCGAAGCTGCATCTGATTCGCGAACATCTGCCGCATCACGCGTTCGTGTTCTGGGTCGATGCGGACATCCTCGCGATCGACCAGCGCCAGCGCATCGATGGCACGATCGAGGGGCGCGACTTCGTGATCGGGACCGATCACACGGCGTGGGCGATCAACTCGTGCATGATTGGCGTGCGCAACGTGGCGCCGATGCGCGAACTGGTCGAACGCATCTGCGCGCGCATCGAGCGGTTCGACGATCGCTCGTCGGTCTATGCGAGTGGTGGCGACCAGCAGGCGATCTATGTGGAGTTGCTTGAGTCCGGCATGATCGACGCGCGCCATATCGTCGATGCGACGACGCTCGCGTCATCGCCGGTCTATGCGACGCGCGACAGCCGCTTCGTCCATTTCCCCGCCCAGCACGACCACTATCGTGCGGTGACGATGCGCGTATGGGATCGCTTGAGTCACCTGCGCTAATGGCCGCTCGCGTGAGAAGAGGTGCGCGAGGGTAACTCGATCTGCGTATGCGCAGCATGAGATCGAATGAAATAAAAATGAAAGTATTTCTGTAAGACAGGAGAGGCCACGCGACCGCGGTACTGCGGAACGCTGAGCATGTCGTTCCGGCCCTCCGAAATGACCGGTTGACATCAAAAATGCGGCGCTGCGTCGATTTCTGTCGCACGCGGCATCGAGCAATACGAAAAATTACTCATAAAAATCAGCAGGCTACGCGGGCACGCAAAATTGATGTTCTGCTGCGCTGCAGAAAATATTCAATCGTTTTATGCTGGTTAACCCGATCGCATTTGAGCAGCATCAACTTTTCCGGTGATGCCGCTTTACATTTTGCCAACATTGGCGATTCACGAAATCTACCTGTCGATTTGATTTCGTTCCTTTCGTTGCGCCTGTCCCCGATGCAGGGCGCGACCTCCTCAAGGCGTTGTTGACATGCATGATTTCCCCTTCCTGAGCCTGGCCATCTGGGTTCCGATACTGTTCGGCGCGGTGCTGCTGCGCGCCGGTTCCGACCAGCATTCACGCCGGATACGACTGATCGCGCTGGTCGGCGCGATCGCCGGGCTGGCGGCCGTCGTGCCGCTGATCGCCGGTTTCGACGCGCATTCGGCGGCGATGCAGTTCGTCGAAAGACGCGACTGGCTGGCGGCATTCAATGCCGGCTGGCGGGTCGGCATCGACGGCGCGTCGCTGTGGCTCGTCGTGCTGACCGCATTCACGACGCTCGTGGTGGTGGTGGCGTCGTGGGAGTCGGTCACGGTGCGCGTCGCGCAGTACTACGCGTCGTTCCTGATCCTGTCGGGGCTGATGGTCGGCGTATTCGTCGCGCAGGACGGGCTGCTGTTCTTCATCTTCTTCGAGGCGACGCTGATCCCGCTGTACCTGCTGATCGGTACGTGGGGGCGCGAGCGACGCGTGTATGCGGCCGTGAAGTTCTTCTTCATCTCGTTCGCCGGCTCGCTGTTGCTGCTGATGGCGATGCTGTACCTGTACGCGCAGTCGCATACGTTCGACATGGCCGTGTGGCGCACGCTGCAGCTCGGCTTCGCGCCGCAGTTGCTGGTGTTCCTCGGCTTCTTCGCGGCGTTCGCGGTCAAGGTGCCGATGTGGCCGGTCCACACGTGGCTGAGCGACGTGTATACGGACGGTCCGACGGGTGCCGCGCTGATGCTCGCGATGCTCAAGCTCGGCGGTTACGGGTTCCTGCGCTTCGCGCTGCCGATCACGCCGGACGCGAGCCACTTCTTCGCGCCGGCGGTGATCGCGCTGTCGCTGTTCGCGATCGTCTACGCGAGCCTGATCGCGCTCGCGCAGACCGATCTCGGCAAGCTGCTCGCGTATTCGACGGTCGCGCACATGGGGATCGTCACGCTGGGGCTGTTCCTGTTCAACCGGATCGGCGTTGAAGGCGCGATCGTGCAACTCGTGTCGTACGGCTTCGTGGCGGGCGCGATGCTGTTGTGCGTGAACGTGCTCGTGGATCGCACCAGGCAGCGCGAGATCGCCGCGTACGGCGGCGTGGCGGGTGTGATGCCGCGTTTCGCGACCTTCACGCTGCTGTTCGCGATGGCCAACGTCGGTCTGCCGGGCACGTCGGGGTTCGTCGGCGAGTTCATGGTGATCATGGGCGCGATCCGCTTCAACTTCTGGATCGGTGCGATCGCGGCGCTCACGCTGATCCTCAGCGCGTCGTACACGCTGTGGATGCTCAAGCGCGTCGTGTTCGGCAAGGTCGCGAGCCAGCGGATCGCGAAGCTGGCCGACCTGAATCGGCGCGAGATCGTGATGTTCGCGTCGCTCGCGCTGATCGTGCTGGCGGTCGGCATCGATCCGAAGCCGTTCACCGATGCGATCGATCCGACCGTCGGCAAGCTGATCCAGGAAGCGAGCCATTCGAAGGTGCCGGCAGGGGATGGCCCCGCGCCGGCGCTGCCGTCGTACATGGCGTCGACGCACGACTGATCCCGGCACACCGCGCCGCGCAGGCCAGCCGCATTCGCGCGGCAGGTATCGTTGCGCACGCATCGATCGAGGCTTGGCACGGGGCGTGCCGGGCCCGCTTCCGGCTGCGTGAAATTGCCCCGCGACAATGTGACTCACGGCAGATTTTGCAATGATGATTTGCCGCCTGCACCGGTTTTTCATCGCACCCGCGCGACGTATGATTCGGCCAATTTCGTGAATCGAATGCGCATCGGGCATACGCAAACGGATTCAATGACCCGCGGGGCTGTGTGATGAAAAGAAGAGCTTCAAGAGGCTGGTCGGCGCTGATGGCCATGGGCGCGGCGCTGAGCCTGTCAGGTTGTAATTTAGATGTACTAAATCCGAAAGGAAGTGTGGGCGCCGCCGAAAAGGCGCTGATCGCGACGTCCACCTGGGCGATGCTGATCGTCGTCGTGCCGGTGATCCTGCTCACGCTATGGTTCGCGTGGCGTTACCGTGCGTCGAACCGCAACGCCGCTTACGCACCGAACTGGTCGCACTCGACCGCGATCGAGGTCGTGATCTGGACGGTGCCGACGCTGATCATCCTGTTCCTCGGCGTGCTCACGTGGAAGACCACGCACGAGCTCGATCCATACAAGCCGCTCGAATCGGCGGTGAAACCGATCGACGTCGAGGTGGTCGCGCTCGACTGGAAGTGGCTGTTCATCTATCCGGAGCTCGGCATCGCGTCGGTGAACCAGCTCGCGATTCCGGTCGGCACGCCGGTGAACTTCCGCATCACGTCGGATTCGGTGATGAACTCGTTCTTCATCCCGCAGCTCGGCGGCCAGGTCTATGCGATGGCCGGCATGCAGACGCGCCTGCACCTGATCGCCGACGAGCCCGGCAACTACGCGGGCACGTCCGCCAACTTCAGCGGCCGCGGTTTCTCGGACATGAAATTCCGCACGCTCGCCGAGCCGCGCGAGCAGTTCGATGCGTGGGTGCAGAAGGTGAAGGCGTCGCCGGACCGGCTCGACGCGACTATGTACGGCGGCGTCGCGCAGCCGAGCGAGAAGGCGCCGGTGCGCTATTTCTCGTCGGTCGATCCGCGGCTCTTCCACAACATCATCGCGAAATACAACGATGGCCACGTCCTCGACCTGAAGGACGCCGCCTGCGGCACGAAGGGGTAACGCATGTTCGGCAAACTCACACTCTCGGCGATCCCGTTCGATCAGCCCATCATCATGGGGGCCGGCGCCTTCATGGGTCTGGTCGTGCTGGGCATTCTCGCCGCGCTGACGATCACCGGCCGCTGGAAATGGCTGTGGACGGAATGGCTGACCACGGTCGACCACAAGAGACTCGGCGTGATGTACATCATCGTCGCGCTGATCATGCTGCTGCGCGGCTTCGCCGACGCGATCATGATGCGCATGCAGCTCGCGCTCGCGTACAACGCGCCCGGCTACCTGCCGCCGCACCACTATGACCAGATCTTCACGGCGCACGGCGTGATCATGATCTTCTTCATGGCGATGGTGTTCATGGTCGGCCTGATGAACCTGGTCGTACCGCTGCAGATCGGCGCGCGCGACGTCGCGTTCCCGTTCATCAACTCGCTGTCGTTCTGGATGACGGCGGTCAGCGCGATCCTGATCAACCTGTCGCTCGTGATCGGCGAATTCGCGCAGACGGGCTGGCTCGCGTACCCGCCGCTGTCGGAGCTGCAGTTCAGTCCGGGGGTAGGGGTCGACTACTACCTGTGGGCGCTGCAGATCTCGGGCGTCGGCACGCTGCTGACCGGCGTGAACTTCTTCGTGACGATCATCAAGATGCGCGCGCCGGGCATGACGCTGATGAAGATGCCCGTGTTCACGTGGACGGCCCTGTGCACGAACGTGCTGATCATGGCGTCGTTCCCGATCCTGACCGCGACGCTCGCGCTGCTCGGCCTCGACCGTTACCTCGGCATGCACTTCTTCACGAACGATGCCGGCGGCAATGCGATGCTGTACCTGAACCTGATCTGGGCGTGGGGCCATCCGGAGGTGTACATCCTGATCCTGCCGGCGTTCGGGATCTTCTCGGAAGTCATCGCGACGTTCGCGAAGAAGCCGTTGTTCGGCTACAAGACGATGGTGTACGCGACCTGCGCGATCATGGTGCTGTCGTTCCTCGTGTGGCTGCATCACTTCTTCACGATGGGCTCGGGCGCGAACGTGAATGCGTTCTTCGGGATCATGACGATGATCATCGCGATTCCGACCGGCGTGAAGGTGTTCAACTGGCTGTTCACGATGTACCGCGGCCGGATCGAATTCACGACGCCCGTGCTGTGGACGATCGGCTTCATGGTCACGTTCACGCTCGGCGGCATGACCGGCGTGATGATGGCGATTCCGGGCGCGGACTTCGTGCTGCACAACAGCCTGTTCCTGATCGCGCACTTCCACAACGTGATCATCGGCGGCGTGCTGTTCGGCTATCTGGCGGGCTTCAACTACTGGTTCCCGAAGGCGTTCGGCTTCAAGCTGAACGAGAAGCTCGGCAAGGCCGCGTTCTGGTTCTGGCAGGTCGGCTTCTACGTCGCGTTCGTGCCGCTCTACGTGCTCGGCTTCATGGGCATGACGCGCCGCCTGAACCACTATGACAACCCGGCCTGGCATCCGTGGCTGCTGGTCGCCGCATTCGGCGCCGTGCTGATCGCGATCGGCATCGCGTGCCAGCTGCTGCAGCTGGTGGTCAGCATCCGCAACCGCCATCTGCCCGAGTACCGCGACACGACGGGCGACCCGTGGGGTGGCCGCACGCTGGAGTGGGCGACCTCGTCGCCGCCGGCCGACTACAACTTCGCGGTGATCCCGCAGGTGCGCACGCTGGATGCGTATGCAGACATGAAGGCGCGCGGCGAAGGCCGGCCGAACCCGGCGACGTTCCGCGACATCCATATGCCGTCGAATACTTGCGCGGGCCTCGTGATCGCGGTCTTCAGCCTGGTGCTCGGCTTCGCGCTGGTGTGGCACATCTGGTGGATGGCGATCGGCGGGCTCGTCGGGATCATCGCGACGCTCGCGATCTACAGCTCGCGCGATAACGACGGCTATTACATCCCTGCGTCGACGGTGCGCAAGACCGAAGACAAGCAGCCGACGCGGCGCACGGCCGCGCGCGTCGACGACGTGGAACTGGAGGCCAACTGATGTTGCAGAAAACCTTGAGCGCAACCCTGCTCGAACACGACGACCATCCGCCGTCGCATTCGGTGTTCGGGTTCTGGCTGTACCTGATGACCGACTGCGTGATCTTCGCGGCGCTGTTCGCGACGTTCGCGGTGCTCGGCCACCAGTACGCGGGCGGGCAGACGGCGAAAGAGCTGTTCGACATTCCGGGCGTCGCGGTCGAAACCGCCGCGCTGCTGCTGTCGAGCATCACGTACGGCTTCGCGATGCTCGCGGCGTACCAGCAGCGGCGCGGCGCGCTGCTCGCATGGCTCGCGGTGACGTTCGTGCTCGGCGCGGCGTTTCTCACGATGGAGCTGCGCGAGTTCTCGCACCTGATCGCGGAAGGCGCGGGCCCGCAGCGCAGTGCGTTCCTGTCGGCATTCTTCACGCTGGTCGGCACGCACGGGTTGCACGTGACGGCCGGCCTGTTGTGGATGATCGTGCTGGCCGCGCAGATCGTGTTGCGTGGCGGCGACCTGACCGATCGCGACCTGCGACGCCTGACGTGCCTGAGCCTGTTCTGGCACTTCCTCGACATCGTGTGGATCTGCGTGTTTTCCTTTGTCTATCTCGCGAGCGTGATCTAAATGGCCCATTCGCATTCGTCTCAACTCGAAGAAGGGCACGGCAGTGTCGGCGGCTACGTCGCCGGTTTCATCCTGTCGGTGCTGCTCACGGCCGCGTCGTTCGGCCTCGTGATGGGCGGCGTGCTGTCGCCGCATGCGTCGCTGATCGGGCTGGCCGTGCTCGCCTTCGTGCAGATCGTCGTGCACCTCGTGTACTTCCTGCACATGAACGGCTCGTCGGGCCAGCGCTGGAACGTGATGGCGTTCAGCTATACGGTGCTGACCGCCGCGATCGTGATCGTCGGCACGCTGTGGGTGATGCACAACGTCAGCATGAACATGATGTCGCGCTGAGCGGCAACGTGGCGCATCGGGTTCGCATCCGTGCGCGTTCATGAAGAAAGGCGGCACATGCGTGCCGCCTTTTGTTTTTTCCGGCTGCCGTGTTGCGCCGGGCAGTGTGGTCAGTGCCGCGTGCCGGCGTCGGCCGTCAGCACATGCGTGCAGTCGGCGCGGTACTCGGCGGCCAGCCGATGCTTCGCGCCGTCGAGATCGTCGGGATAGTACGGGCTCGCGTGGGCCGGATCGTAGCCGACCTGTTCGAGCTCGGACAGCTCGCGTACGAGGTCCGCACGCGAGACGCCACTGCCCGTGTGCACGAACGGGTACGCGTGGCATTCCTGCGGCGTGAGGTGCGGCCCCGCGAACGCGGCGGTGCTGGCGCATGCGAGCAGCATGCAGGCGACGGTGGTCGACAGTTTCATCCGGTAGCTCCTGGTTTCGCGGCCCGATGCCGCATGACGTCAGCGTAGGCGGTAGCCGTCGCAGGGCCGGCGACGCACGGATGAAACATGTTTCACCTACGCACGTCGCGATACCGAATGAAGTTATTTTCATCTGGCGCCGCACGGCAATCGCGGCGCTTACGATAGTGGCGGGCGCATCGTGCGCGCCCGTGTTGAAGTTCATTGCGAGGGCAACCATGCGAGTACTGACGGTCGAGGACGATGCGGTGACCGCGAACGAAATCGTCGGCGAACTGACCGCCCGCGGGTTCGAGGTCGACTGGACCGATAACGGCCGCGAAGGGATGATGCGCGCGATGAGCGCATCGTACGACGCGATCACGCTCGACCGGATGCTGCCGGGCGCGGACGGCCTCGCGATCGTGACGGCGATGCGCACGGTCGGCATCGACACGCCGGTGCTGATGCTGAGCGCGCTGGGCGACGTCGACGAGCGCATCCGCGGGCTGCGCGCGGGCGGCGACGATTACCTGACGAAGCCGTTCGATTCCGGCGAACTGAGCGCGCGCATCGAAGTGCTGCTGCGCCGCCGGCAGGCATCGGGTGTGCCGCAGCAGACGCTGCTGAAGGTCGGCGCGCTCGAGCTCGACCTCATTTCGCGCTGCGCGCGCCGCGGCGCCGACGAGATTCCGCTGCTGCCCACCGAGTTCCGCGTGCTCGAATTCATGATGCGTAACGCAGGCCAGACGATTACGCGCACGATGCTGTTCGAGGCCGTGTGGGGCTATCACTTCGATCCCGGCACCAACCTGATCGACGTTCACATGGGCCGGCTGCGCAAGAAGATCGATCCGCCCGGCGCGAACCCGATGATCCAGACGGTGCGCGGATCGGGCTACATGCTCGCTTGACGGAGGCGCGAATGGACGCAGCCCGCGCGGCGCACTTCACGCGCCGCTGGCATACGACGACGTTTCGCTGGCTATGCGCATACGCGGCGATCTTCTCGGTGTCGCTGCTGCTGCTCGCGGGCGTGATCAGCGTGGCCGCGACGCATACGATGACGCGCGACACCGACGAAGTGCTCGCGTGGCAACTGATCTATTTCGATTCGATTCCGGATGCCGAGCTGCCGCTCGCGATCCACCGGCGGCTCGAGCACGAGCACATGCATACGAATTTCTACGGGCTGTTCGATGCGAGCGGGCGCCGCGTGGCCGGCGACATCACTAAGCCGCCCGCGCTGCAGACCGATCGCCGCGGCCGGACGCTGAACCGCACGCTCGTGCTGCTGGACGGCCAGCCGTCGCCGATCGCGCGCGCGATGGCCGTGCGCCGCGACAACGGCATGACGCTGGTGGTCGCGCGCGACCTGTCGCATTTCATCCAGATCCGCGACGTCGCGATCCGCGGGCTCGTGATCGGCGGCGTGGTGATCCTGATCGCGGGCATCGCGGGCGGCAGCATGCTCGGCATGCGGCAGATGCGCCGCGTCGCCGCGATCCGGCGCGTCACGCGACAGATCGCCGAAGGCGATCTCGGCAAGCGGCTGCCGGTCGGCGGCTACGACGAACTCGATCTGCTCGCGCATCTCGTGAACCACATGCTCGACGAAGTCGAGCGGCTGATGGGCGAGGTGCGCCATACCTGCGACGGGATCGCACACGACCTGCGCACGCCGCTCGCACGCGTGCATACGATGCTGGCGCGGCTCGCCGACCAGCCGTTCTGCGCGCATGATCCCGCGTCGGCGGCGCTGCTGGCTTCGGCGCGCGACGAAACCGACCGGCTGCTCGAACGGTTTCGCGCGATGCTGCGCATCTCCGAGATCGGCACGCTGAGCCGGCGCGGCGGTTTTGCCGCGGTCGACGTCGCGGCCCTGCTGCGCGACGTGTGCGAGCTTTACGAGCCGCTGGCCGAGGACGTCGACGTGTCGTTTGCGCTCGAGGCGGCCACGGTCGACGGCATCCACGGCGATCGTGCGTTGCTGTTCGAGGCGTTCAGCAATCTCGCGGACAACGCGATCAAGTTCACGCCGCCGGGCGGCCGCGTGCACGTCGTGCTCCAGACGACGCCGCACGGCCCGCTCGTCCGGTTCGAGGACACCGGGCCCGGCATCCCGCCCGGCGAGCGCAATGCGGTGCTCGAACGCTTCTACCGCGGCGAGCGCACGCGCCACGTGAACGGCTCGGGGCTCGGCTTGAGCATCGTGTCGGCGGTGATGCGCGTGCATGGTTTCGCGCTGCGGATCGGCGATGCGCAGCCGACCGGTACGGCGATCACGGTCGAATGCTGGCCGCGTTCGCTTGTATGACGGCGCCGGAGACCGAGCGATGCGCATCCTGCTGATTGCGCCGCCGAATCCGCACGCGTCGCGGCTCGACAAGGCGTTTCGAGAGAGCACGCACGGCGTCGAGCGCGTCGACGCATGGCGCGATGGCTGTTTCGCGGCGACGCAGGACCGGTTCGACGCGATCGTGATCGTCGCGACCGATGGCGGGGCCGCGGCGGCGATTCTCGATGAATTGCCGCGGCTCGCCGCGTCGGCCGGCGGTGCGACGATCGCCGCGATCGTTGCCGGCACCACGTCCGCCCAGCGCGCGCGGATGCTGAACGCAGGCTGCGACGTATGCCTGGCACATCCGTGTTCGTTCGTCGAATTGCACGAACGGTTGCGCGCGCTGTGGCGCCGCGCGGGCGTCATCGCGATGCGTGAATCGATCCGGCTCGACACGGCGACGCGTGCGCTCGAGGAGCAGGGCCGGCGGCTCGCGCTCAGTGCACGGGAGTTTCGCGTGGTCGAATGCCTGCTGCGCGAAGCGGGGCGGCCGGTCGGGCGGGACGCCGTGCTGCGTTATGCGTGGGACGATGCCGATATCGAACCCGAAACGGTCAATGCGCTGGTCGTCCGGTTGCGGCGCAAGCTGGTCGCGCATGCGTTTTCCGCGCGGATCGAAACGGTTGCGCGATTCGGCTTCCGGTTCGACACGGGCGGGTGACGGGGTGGATATCGACGTCAGGCTGAAAGAATCTCTTGACGGACGGCGTACGCAGCGCTACGCCACGCAGCCCGGCCTGGCCGGCAGCCGGGCGTCGATTGTTACAAGACGTTAGCGCGCGTGTCCTGTTGCGATGCCGCGCATCAGTTCTTACAAACTTGAAATATGCGGAGCCGGCGCTTGCCGCTATAGTCGAATCACACATGACACAACCAGAAGAGGAATCCATGAAGACTTTGCGTGTTGCCTCGCTCCTGACCGGTATGACGGCCTTGCTCGTGTCGGGCGCAGCAATGGCGGGAGTCAATGTCGGGATCAACGTCGGCGTGCCGGCACCGGTCTACGTCGCGCCCGCGCCCGTGTATGCGCCGCCGCCTCCGCCGGTCGTCTACCAGCCGGCGCCTGTCTATGCACCGGCGCCCGTGTACGCCCCGGCGCCGGCGATCGTGATCGGCTGGCACGGCGACCGCTACTGGGACGGCCGCCGCTACTGGGGCCGCGACGAGTGGTATCGCCGCCATGGCCGCGGCTGGGGCGGCGATCGCGGTCACTGGGATCACGGCCGCCACAACGGCTGGCGCTGATCGACCGGTCGCGCATGCGTGCCGCGTGCGCGACAACTGCTCGCGAGGAAACCGCCCGCGTGGCGGTTTTCTTTTGGCTCGACGGACTGAATGGGTAGAATCGCTCCACGTTACTACCCTCATTCGATCGACAGGGCCTCTATGACGAAGGGTTCGCCCCGGGCCGCCGCCGCGCGTGCCTGCCTCGGCGCGCTGCGGGCCGCCGGCCGCGTGGCCGCGGTGCTGGCGCTGCATGCGGTGCTGGCCGCGCCGGCCGCGCACGCGGCCTACGCCATCGCGCAGTACGGCGAGCCGAAGTATCCGCCGGGCTTCAAGCATTTCGACTACGTGAACCCCGACGCGCCGAAGGGCGGCACGCTCGTGCTCGCGAATCCGAGCCGACTGACGTCGTTCGACAAGTTCAATCCGTTCACGATGCGTGGCAACACCGCGCCCGGCATCGACATGCTGTTCGAGAGCCTCGCGACCGGCAGCTCCGACGAACCGGCGTCCGCCTACGGGCTGCTGGCCGACGACATCGACGTCGCCCCGGACCGCCGTTCGGTCACGTTCCGCCTGAACCCGCGCGCACGCTTCTCGAACGGCGATCGCGTCACGGCCGACGACGTCAAGTTTTCGTTCGACACGTTGAAGAGCAAGCAGGCCGCACCGCAGTTCGGCGCGTATTTCGCGGAAATTGCGAAGGCCGTGGTCGTCGATCCGGCGACCGTGCGCTTCGAGTTCCGCAGCGCGAACCGCGAACTGCCGCTGATCGCCGGCGGCGTGCCCGTGTTTTCGCGCAAGTGGGGATTGCGCGCGGACGGCTCGCGCATCCCGTTCGACCAGCTTGCGTTCGAGCAGCCGATCGGCAGCGGCCCGTATGTGATCGAGCGCTACGACAACGGCCGCACGATCACCTACCGGCGCAATCCCGCGTACTGGGGCGCCGACCTGCCGGTACGAGTCGGCACCAACAACTTCGAGCGGATCGTCTACAAGCTGTACGGCGATGGCGTCGCGCGGCTCGAGGCGTTCAAGGCCGGCGAATACGACGTGCTCGTCGAGTACATCGCGCGCAACTGGGCGCGGCGCGACGTCGGCAAGCGCTTCGACAGCGGCGAGCTCGTCAAGCGCGAATTCCGCCAACATAACGGCGCCGGTATGCAGGGCTTCTTCATGAATCTGCGCCGGCCGTTGTTCCGCGACGTGCGCGTGCGCGAGGCGCTCGACCTCGCATTCGATTTCGAATGGCTGAACCGCCAGCTGTTCTACAGCGCATACACGCGTCTCAACAGTTATTTCGCCGACACCGACCTGCAGGCGACCGGTACGCCGAGCGAAGGCGAGCTGAAGCTGCTGGAGCCGCTGCGCGCACAGCTCGATCCGGCCGTGTTCGGCCCGACGGTCACGCAGCCGGACACGAATCCGCCGGGCTCGCTGCGCGCGAACCTGCTGAAGGCGCGCGCACTGCTCGCGCAGGCCGGCTGGACCTATCGCGACGGCGCGCTGCGCAACGCGAAGGGCGAGCCGTTCGCGTTCGAGATCCTCGACGATGCGGGCGGCGCGATGGAAGGCGTCGTGACCGCCTACCAGCGCAACCTGGCGAAGCTCGGCATCGTCGTGCGGTTTCGCACGGCCGATTACGCGCTGCTGCAAAAGCGCCTCGATGCATTCGACTACGACATGACGACGATCCGCCTGCCGGGCGTGCAGGTGCCGGGCGCCGAGCAATACTCGCGCTACGCGAGCAAGTTCGCCGACGAGCCGGGCTCCGACAACTTCATCGGATTGAAATCGCCGGCCGTCGACGCGTTGCTGCATGCGCTCGGCGCCGCGCAGACGCGCGAGGAATTGCTCGACGCGACGCACGCGCTCGACCGCGTGCTGATGCACGGCTACTACGCGGTCCCGCAGTGGTACAGCACGACGCACCGCATCGCGTACAAGCGCACGCTCGCCTATCCGCGGACGCTGCCGCTGTACTATTCGGCCGAGGGCTGGGTCGTGTCGACCTGGTGGGCGAAGCCCGATCACTGACCCGCGCCGGCCCTCCGTCCAACCCCGCCATCCGATCACGAGTCGACGCCCTATGTGGAGCTACATCCTCAAACGCCTGCTGCTGATGATCCCGACGCTCGTCGGCGTGCTGACGCTCACGTTCGCGGTGATCCAGTTCGTGCCGGGCGGCCCCGTCGAGCAGGCCGTGCAGGAGTTGCGCAAGGGCGCGACGGAGCAGGGCGCGACGCCGTTCGGGATGCGCGCGCACACCGGCGTCGACGCGCAGCAGCTCGCGCAACTGAAGGCGCTGTACGGTTTCGACAAGCCGCCGCTCGAACGCTACTGGCTGATGCTGAAGCGCTTCGCGCGCTTCGATCTCGGCGACAGCTATTTCCGCCACCAGAGCGTGTGGTCGCTGGTCGTGCAGAAGCTGCCGGTGTCGATCAGCATCGGGCTGTGGACGTTCTTCCTCACGTACCTGATCTCGGTGCCGCTCGGCATCGCGAAGGCCGTGCGCAACGGTTCGCCGTTCGACGTCGCGACGAGCCTCGTCGTGCTGGTCGGCTATGCGATTCCGGGCTTCGTGCTCGGCGTGCTGCTGCTCGTGCTGTTCGGCGGCGGCTCGTTCTGGCAGCTCTTTCCGCTGCGCGGCCTCACGTCGGACAACTTCGCGCAGCTGTCGCTCGTCGGCAAGGTGCTCGACTACCTGTGGCACATCGCGCTGCCGATCACCGCGTCGGTCGTCGGCAGCTTCGCGGTCGTTACGATGCTCACGAAGAACGCGTTCCTCGACCAGATCCGCCGGCAATACGTGCTGACCGCGCGCGCGAAGGGGCTCTCCGAGCGCAGCGTGCTGTGGAAGCACGTGTTCCGCAATGCGATGCTGCCGTTGATCGTCGGCTTCCCGGCCGCGTTCATCGGTGCGTTCTTCACCGGCAGCCTGCTGATCGAGACGCTGTTCTCGCTCGACGGCCTCGGGCTGCTGTCGTACGAGTCGGTCGTGCGGCGCGATTACCCGGTCGTGCTCGGCACGCTGTACCTGTTCACGCTGATCGGGCTCGCGACCAAGCTGATCTCCGATCTTTGCTATGTGTGGGTCGATCCGCGCATTCAATTCGACAACCTGGAGCGCTGACATGAAACGAGCCATTCGCATGCCCGGCGCCAGCGGGCGGGGCGCGCGATGAACCGGGCCGTCGCCTCTTCCCGTATCGACGCCGCACGTGCGCGCGTGTCGCCGTCGCCCACCCGCCGCGTGTGGCAGCGTTTCACGCAGCAGCGCCTCGGCTACTGGAGCTTCGTGATCTTCGTCGTGGCCTTCGCCGCGAGTCTCGCGGCGCCGCTGTGGTCGAACGACAAGCCGCTCGTGGTGCGCTACGACGGCCAGACCTATTTTCCGATGTTCCATGCGTACCCGGAGACGACCTTCGGCGGCGATTTCCCGACGCCGGCCGACTATCTCGATCCGTACGTGCGCAAGCGGCTCGAGGCGCCCGGCAACTTCGTCGTCTATCCGCCGAACCGCTACTACTACGACACGCTGAACTACTTCTCGAACGTGCCGAACCCGGCGCCGCCGTCGCGCGAGAACTGGCTCGGCACCGACGCGCAGGGCCGTGACCTGCTCGCGCGGCTCGTGTACGGTTTCCGCGTGTCGGTCGAGTTCGGGCTGATCCTGACGGTGATCGGCACGCTGCTCGGGATCGCCGCGGGCGCGGTGCAGGGCTTCTTCGGCGGGCGCATCGACATCGTCGGGCAGCGGCTGATCGAGATCTGGAGTTCGCTGCCGGAGCTGTACCTGCTGATCATCTTCGCGTCGATCTTCGAGCCGAGCTTCCTGCTGCTGATCGTGCTGTTGTCGCTGTTCGGCTGGATCGGCCTCGCCGACTACGTGCGCGCGGAATTCCTGCGCAACCGGACCCAGGACTACGTGCGCGCGGCCCGCGCGATGGGGCTGACGAACTGGCAGATCATCTGGCGCCACGTGCTGCCGAACAGCCTCACACCGGTGATCACGTTCCTGCCGTTCCGGATGAGCGGCTCGATCCTCGCGCTCACCAGCCTCGATTTCCTCGGGCTGGGCGTGCCGCCGCCGACGCCGAGCCTCGGCGAGCTGCTGGCGCAGGGCAAGGGCAACCTCGACGCATGGTGGATCTCGCTGTCGACGTTCGGCGTGCTGGTCGCGACGCTGCTGCTGCTGACCTTCATGGGCGACGCGCTGCGCAACGCGCTCGACACGCGGATCGCCGATTCGGTGCGCGCGGCGGGAGGCCAGCGATGAGCGAGTCGACCGTATCGGCGCAGCACGAACCGCTGCTGTCGCTCGAGCGTCTGCATGTGCGCTTCGGCGACACGGTCGCGGTGGACGACGTGACGCTCGCGATCGGGCGGGGCGAGCGGGTCGCGCTCGTCGGCGAATCGGGGTCCGGCAAGAGCGTGACCGCGTTGTCGATCCTGCGGTTGCTGCGCGACGCAGAGGTCACGGGCGCGATCCGCTTTGCCGGGCAGGATCTGGCGGCCAGGAGCGAGCGCGAGATGCGCGGGCTGCGCGGCTCGGACATCGCGATGATCTTCCAGGAGCCGATGACGGCGCTCAACCCGCTGTATACGATCGGCGTGCAGATCGGCGAGACGATCGTGCTGCACGACGGCGTATCGGCCGTCGAGGCGCGCAAGCGGGCGATCGCGTTGCTCGCGCGCACCGGCATCGCGGAGCCCGAGAAGCGGGTCGACAGCTACCCGCACCAGTTGTCGGGCGGCCAGCGGCAGCGCGCGATGATCGCGATGGCGCTCGCGTGCCGGCCGCGCCTGCTGCTGGCCGACGAGCCGACCACCGCGCTCGACGTGACGATCCGTGCGCAGATCGTCGACCTGCTGCTGGAACTGCAGCGGGAGGAGGCAGAAAAGCGCGGGATGGCGATCCTCCTGATCACGCACGATCTGAATCTCGTGCGGCACTTCGCGCAGCGGGTGGCGGTGATGGAGCACGGCCGGCTCGTCGAGAGCGGGCCGGTCGAGCAGATTTTTGCGGCACCCGAGCATCCGTATACGCAGCGGCTGCTGAACAGCCGGCCGCAACGCACGGTCACGCCGGTGATGCCGATCGCGCCCGTCGTGCTCGACGCGCGCCACGTGAGCGTGCAGTTCGCGCGCAAGCGGCCGGGCTTCGCGGGCTGGTTCGGCACGGTGCCGGTGACGGCCGTCGCCGACGTGTCGGTGTCGGTGCGGCAGGGCGAAACGCTCGGCATCGTCGGCGAATCGGGCTCAGGCAAGTCGACGCTCGCGATGGCGCTGCTCGGCCTGCAGAAGACGGCCGGCGGCGAGATCGAATTCCAGGGACGCGCGCTGTCGACCTATCGCGGTCGCGAACAGACCGCGCTGCGCTCGAACATGCAGGTGGTCTTTCAGGATCCATTCAGTTCACTTTCGCCGCGTCACACGATCGAGCGGATCGTCGGCGAAGGGCTCGAACTGCATCGCCCGGACATGACGCCCGACGCGCGCCGCGCGAAGTCGCTCGCGGTGCTGCGCGAAGTCGGGCTCGACCGTACGGTGCTGCAGCGTTATCCGCACGAATTCTCGGGCGGCCAGCGCCAGCGGATCGCAATTGCGCGCGCGCTGGTGCTGGAGCCGCGCATCCTGATCCTCGACGAGCCGACGTCGGCGCTCGACGTGTCGATCCAGCAGCAGGTGCTGAAGCTGCTCGCGAATTTGCAACAGAAATACAACCTCGGCTATGTGTTCATCAGCCACGACCTGGAGGTGATCGGTGCGATGGCGCACCGCGTCGCGGTGATGCAGGACGGCGCCGTCGTCGAGTCGGGGGAGGTGTCCGACATCTTCACCCGACCGTCACATCCTTACACACAAAAGCTGTTGAAAGCGGTCTGGAAAGCGTGATAGGCGTCCAATGGTCTGACCATCTCGATTGTATTTATTAATTTGTTTTGACAAACGATTACGCGCTGGCTAGTATCGACCGAAATTTTCCGCCAATCAGCTGATTTTTAAGCACATTCCATCGACCAATGCAGCATCGATCCCTGACCCAGGCATGCGCGCGCACCATCGCCGGGCTGTTCATCGGCGCCCTGTTCGCAGCAGCACCCGGCGCGTTCGCCGACGAAGTCAGCAGTTTTAACCAGAATGTCACCAATTCGACTCAGATCGGGTCGGGTTCCTCCCTCCAGCAGACCAGCGCGCAGCCGTCGAGCGGCGGCGCGAAGTCGTTCCTTGCCGGCATGGCGGGCAAGGCGGGCGACGTGGTCGTCGGCGCGCTGAACATGATCGGCGTGCGGTATCGCTGGGGCGGCAACTCGCCGGATTCGGGCCTCGACTGCAGCGGCTTCGTGCGCTACGTGTTCCAGGACACGCTCGGCATGTCGCTGCCGCGTCGCGCGGAAGAAATGAGCCGCGTCGGCGAGAAGGTGAGCATGAGCAACCTGAAGCCGGGCGATCTCGTGTTCTTCAACACGATGCGCCGCACGTTCTCGCACGTCGGCATCTATATCGGCGACAACAAGTTCGTGCACTCGCCGTCGACGGGCAGCACCGTCCGCGTCGACGATCTCGACAGCGGCTACTGGGAAAAGCGTTTCACCGGCGCGCGCCGGATCGAATCGGAATTCCCGATGAAGCCCGAAGACCTGCGCCGCGTGCGCGCGACGATCGGCGACGATTCGGCGAACGGCAGCAACTGACGTTTGCCGGTCGGTCAGGCCGGACGATAAAAAACCCTGTCACCGAAAGGCGGCAGGGTTTTTTGTTTTGGGGCTGACGGTGGCGACGAAGCGGAGGTCGTTCTGTCGGCCACCGGGAGGCGGCGCGTGCCGCGGCCTCCCGCCCATCGCGGCTTACGCGGCGGCAGTCACGCCCCGCGCCGCCGCGAGCTTGCGCTGCAGTTCCGGCATGATGCGCGCGACCGCTTCCTCGCCCGCGAGGATCGCCGCGTTGCGCTGGTTGAAGTCGCTGCCGCCCATCGCCGCCAGGTTCGGGCGAATCACGACGTCCGCATATTTGTCGAGCTCGTAGGTCTTGATCGTCTGGCCCATGATCGTGAAGGTCTGCAGCAGCATCTCGATCGGGTTGTTGGTCGCCGCGCCGTCCGGCCGGGCCGAGATGTCGACCGCGATCACGAAGCTCGCGCCCATCTTGCGCGTGAACGACGCCGGCACCGGGCTCACCAGCCCGCCGTCCACATATTCGCGATTGCCGATCTTCACCGGCTCGAACACCGACGGCACGCTGCACGACGCGCGCACCGCGAGCCCCGTGTTGCCTTGCTGGAACAGGATCGGCTGGCCGCTTTGCAGGTCCGTCGCGACGATGCCGAGCGGCTTCGCCATCTTCTCGATCGGCCGGTTGTTGAGCGTCTTGTTCAGGAAATTCTGCAGCGCGACGCCTTGCAGCAGGCCGCGCGAGCGAAACGGCAGCGCCCAGTCGCTGATCGATGCCTGGTCCATGTCGAGGGCGATCTTGTTGATCTGCAGCGCGTTCATGCCCGACGCGTAGAGCGCGCCGACCACCGAGCCCGCGCTCGTCCCGGCGACGATCTCGATCGGAATGCCGCGCGCCTCGAGCGCCTTCAGCACGCCGATGTGCGAGAACCCGCGCGCGGCGCCGCCACCGAGCGCGATGCCGATCTTGACGGGCTTCTCCTGCGGCAGGGCCGTGCCGGGGCGGGACTTGTCGCCGAAGGACGTACAGGCGGCGAGGCTGGCGGACGCGCACGCGATCGTGAAGTGGCGGCGCGACAGGCGAGGGGACGACATCGAATGGTTCTCCGGCGGCTTGGCGGCGGGTCACACGGCCCGCGGCGGCGATAGGTTCCGAGCGGCCGCGCAGCGGGTTCCGTGCGGCCGGCGCCGCACCGGCTGGCGGCCGCGGCGCGCACATCATAAAGCAAGCGGTGCGCTTGGCGCGATGTCCGGCGCGAGTATAATTCCGGCTTCTTTCCCGTTCCGGGCGCCGCCGGCTCCGTTGCTGTCCGGGCTGCCGCATCGTCCCGCGTCGAATCATTCATGCGCCCCAGGCGTTCGAGTTACCGTTTATGACCCGTCCTGTCCGTACCCGCTTCGCGCCGAGTCCCACCGGCTTCATCCACCTCGGCAACATTCGCTCCGCACTTTATCCGTGGGCGTTCGCCCGCAAGATGAAAGGCACGTTCGTGCTGCGCATCGAGGATACCGACGTCGAGCGCTCGTCGCAGGAAGCGGTCGATGCGATCCTCGAGGGGATGCAGTGGCTCGGGCTGGATTTCGACGAAGGCCCGATCTACCAGATGCAGCGGATGGACCGCTATCGCGAAGTGCTCGCGCAGATGCTCGAGAAGGGTCTCGCATATCCGTGCTACATGTCGGCCGAGGAACTCGACGCGCTGCGCGAACGCCAGCGCGAAGCCGGCCTGAAGCCGCGCTACGACGGTACGTGGCGCCCGGAGCCCGGCAAGGTGCTGCCGGAGCCGCCGGCCGGCGTGAAGCCGGTGCTGCGCTTCCGCAATCCGCTGACGGGCACGGTCGTGTGGGACGATGCGGTGAAGGGGCGTGTCGAGATCTCGAACGAGGAGCTCGACGACCTCGTGATCGCGCGCCCGGACGGCACGCCGATCTACAACTTCTGCGTGGTGGTGGACGACATGGACATGGGCATCACGCACGTGATCCGCGGTGACGACCACGTGAACAACACGCCGCGCCAGATCAACATCCTGAACGCACTCGGCGGCGAGCCGCCCGTCTATGCGCACTTGCCGACCGTGCTGAACGAGCAGGGCGAGAAGATGAGCAAGCGACATGGCGCGATGAGCGTGATGGCGTACCGCGACGCGGGCTTCCTGCCGGAAGCCGTCGTCAACTATCTCGCGCGTCTCGGCTGGTCGCACGGCGACGCCGAGATCTTCTCGCGCGAGCAGTTCGTCGAATGGTTCGATCTCGAGCATCTCGGCAAGTCGCCCGCGCAGTACGACCACAGCAAGCTGAGCTGGCTGAACGCGCATTACATCAAGGAAGCCGACAACGCGCGCCTTGCCGAACTCGCGAAGCCGTTCCTCGACGCACTCGGCATCGATGACGCGGCGATCGCGACGGGCCCCGCGCTCGACGCGGTGGTCGGCTTGATGAAGGATCGTGCGACGACGGTCAAGGAGATCGCGGAAGGTGCGGCGATGTTCTATCGTGTGCCGGTACCCGACGCCGACGCGCTCGCGCAGCACGTGACCGATGCGGTGCGTCCGGCGCTGGCCGATCTCGCTGCCGCGCTGAAGGTGGCCGATTGGACGAAGGAAGCGGTGTCCGCCGCGCTGAAGGCGACGCTCGCCACGCACAAGCTGAAGATGCCGCAGCTCGCGATGCCGGTGCGTCTGCTGGTGGCGGGCACGACGCATACGCCGTCGATCGACGCGGTGCTCGTGCTGTTCGGTCGCGATGTCGTGGTGACGCGCATCGAGGCCGCGCTGGCTTGACGTTCGTGCGCGCGCGAAGCTGTCCGTGCATGAGGTACGCGGCGGCTTCGCAAAAAATTTCGCACGAATCGTAAAAAGGGTATTTACAAGTTCGAAATCGGTCCATATAATCTCATTTCTGTTCTGCAAGGGGGTATAGCTCAGCTGGGAGAGCGCTTGCATGGCATGCAAGAGGTCAGCGGTTCGATCCCGCTTACCTCCACCAACAGAACAAGATGGATTGATTTGCGAAGCAGCGGTAGTAATAAATGCTTCACAAAATGATTCATAGCAGTTAGAATTTCGGCCTTCGCTGTTGACCAGAAGTGAATAGCGAAAGTCAGACAAATCTGAAAAGATTATGTCCCCTTCGTCTAGAGGCCTAGGACATCACCCTTTCACGGTGAGTACAGGGGTTCGAATCCCCTAGGGGACGCCAGATTCAGCGGCGTTTCATAGAAGTGTCGCAAGGCTTGCAGGAACGTAACCGACGTCCTGCAGGTTGGGTAAGAAAGCTGGAGCGGTAGTTCAGTCGGTTAGAATACCGGCCTGTCACGCCGGGGGTCGCGGGTTCGAGTCCCGTCCGCTCCGCCAGAACGAAGCCCGTTCAAGACGTTTTTGAGCGGGCTTTTGTATTAAAGATGTAAGCAGTACGTTGTCCCCTTCGT
>NZ_BBSK01000025.1:0-11516 GCF_001319805.1 Burkholderia sp. E168m22 | reverse complement strand
TCGCGGGTTCGACGTCCCGTCCGCTCCGACCAAACAAACAACAATCGCCCGCTTGTGCGGCATTGTTGTTTGTGCGTTCGGTCGTTGTGTCCGCTTGCGGGCACGTGGCTGCGGAGCGGAGGAAGCCGCCTGCGCGGCTTCCGGCGGGGCTCGAAGGGCTGCGCTTGCAAGCGCAGCCGCGGCCTGCGGGGGTGGGCGAGTCCCGTCCGCTCCGCCAGAAAATGAAGAAGCCCGCCTCGTGCGGGCTTTTTCATTTGCATCGCTCGTTCTGCCTCCCGTTCACTCCTCACCCGCGTACCGCACCGAGCGCCGCGCCCCTACGAGAAATTCGCGATTGCATCCGCCCGCGACTGCGCTATCGTGGCGGGATGCGTTTCCGACTCCTGCGCGATGCTCGATCCGACCGACCTGCGACTTCTGTATCAGCTCCGGCCCGCGGAGCCCGGCGATTTTCCGTATGCCGAGGCGTTGACGCACGGCAATATGGGCGGCTACTACAAACGCCATGGGCTCGTCTGGCGCAGCGACCTGTTCTATGCGAGCTGGCGCGAATCCGAGAACTTCATCCTCGAGGCCGACGGCGAGCGCATCGGCGTGCTGCGCGTGACCGAGGAGGGCGATTCGCTGCATATCCGCGACGTGCAGATCGCGGCCGGCCATCGCGGGCAGGGCGCCGGCACTTATATGCTCGAGATGTCGCATCGCTGGGCACGTGCGCGCGGGCTGCACGAACTGCAGTTGCGCGTCTTCGTCGACAATCCTGCCGCGCGCTTGTACCTGCGCATGGGCTACCACGTCACCGGCCCGCGGCTCGCGCAACTCGGCTCGATTCGCCACATGGTGCGGCCGGTCTGAGGGACCGGCGCCCCGGAGCGCAATCAGCGCACCGCGTCGATCGGGCCGTCGTCGTCGTCCGGCGTTTCGCTGTCCGCGACACCGCCTTCCGGACCTCGATGTTCGTAGCCACGGAGCATGAACGCGCGCGGGCTTTCGCCGAAGGCGCGGCGGAACATGGCCGAGAACGCGCTTTGGCTCTGGTAGCCGAGTTCGCGCGCGATATGCGACAGCGGGCGCCCCTGGTTCAGCAGCGGGATCGCCCGGGCGAGCAGCGCCTGCTGGCGCCACTGCGAAAAGCTCACGCCCAGTTCCTGCTTGAAAAGCCGCGATATCGTGCGCGTGCTCGCGCCGACCTCGCTCGCCCAGTGTTCGAGCGACTCCGCATGCGCGGGGTGCGCGAGTACCGATTCGCACAGCAGGCGCAGCCGTTTCTCGTCGGGCATCGGCACCGCGAGCGGTAGCGGCTCGGCCTGACTCAGTTCGTCGAGCACGAGCCCGCACAGCAGGCGCTCCCGCGCGGTGCTCAGATCGCGCGCGTCGAGTGCGACGATCAGTTCGCGCAGCAACCCCGTCACCTCGACGACGCGGCATGCGTCGAGCCCGCCCGGCACGATCGACTCGTCGATATACAGCGTGCGCAAATAGGCCTCTTCGACGATCGTGACTTCGTGCGTCACGTGCGGCGGCACCCAGATCGCACGGGACGGCGGCACCATCCAGGTCGTGCCGGTCGTCGCGACACGCAGCACGCCGCGCGACGCGTACGCGAGCTGAGCCCAGGCATGCGTGTGCAGCGGAATGCGGCGGCCGGCATCGACCTGCCGCGCGCGCACGCGCATCGGATGGACGGCGGTCGGCGCGAATTCCGGCGGGATGTCGATGACGTCGTACGGTTTCGATACGTCGGCTGGAGCGGGCGGATTCATGAACGGTTCGGGCAGCGCGGCGGCGATGCCGTTATTTTAGAAGGCGCAGCGCTTGCGCATGCGGCGGTTTTTCCGGCCATCATGCCGGGTTCAAATGAACTTTGTGTGGGCGCTGGCGAATCCTGGGGCGGCTGGCCGCTGCCGCGCGCCGACGGTTCGAACCATCGGGCCGGTATCGGGGTCTATCGATGCGTGCGCCATGTCGCGCCCATCGCGCGCCGAGTGCATGCAAACACGGCAACACACGAATCGAAGAGGAGAACCACGATGCGCCATGTATTCGTCTATGGCACCTTGAGAGCCGGACAGGCCAACGACATCGGCCATGCGGCCGCCCGCCACGGCATCGCCGCGCCGACGCTGCTGGGCGCGGCCGCGCTGCCCGGCGAACTGGTCGATTTCGGCACCTATCCGGGCATGATCCCCGGGGCGGCCGGCAAGTCGCTGGTCTGGGGCGACGTCTACGAGGTCGACGAGCGGCTCGTGCCGGTGCTCGACGAGATCGAGCGCGTCTATCCGGGCGTCGACTCGCTGTTCAAGCCGGAAGAGGCGACGGTCGAACTCGGCGGCCGGCAATACGCCTGCCTGTATTATCCGGTCGCCGCGCACGCGGCAGCCGGGCGTCCGCGTATCGCGTCGGGCGACTGGGTCCAGCACCGACGCGAGCAGGAAGCCGCCTGAGCGTGCGTGCCGGCGGCGGCGGGATTTGTCGCTGTCGAATCCAAAAGAAAAAGCGCCCCGCGGGGCGCTTTTTCATGCCATTGATCCGTCGTCGCACGCGACCGGCGGCACGACGTGGAGCCGGCCGACGATCGCAGCGGACAGCTCGTCAGATTTCCTCGTACAGCGGCAGCGTCAAGAATTCGGTGAAGCCTTCCGACGTCGACATCTGCTCGAAGATCGCCGCGGCGCGCTCGTACGGTTGCGTGTTGCCGCCGACCGCGCGCTTCACGTTGTCCAGTTCGATCTTCGCGAATTCGCGCACGAGTTCGGCCGTGACCTTGCGGCCGTCGTCGAGCACGCCCTTCGGCGAGCGGATCCATTGCCACACCTGCGAGCGGGAAATCTCGGCCGTGGCCGCATCTTCCATCAGGTTGTGGATGGGCACGCAGCCGTTGCCGTCGAGCCACGCGCCGAGGTAGTGGATCCCGACGTTGATGTTGTTGCGCAGGCCGGCTTCGGTGATCGGCGCTTCCGGCTGGAAGTCGAGCAGGTTCCTGCCTTCGACCTGCACGTCGTCGCGCTGCTTCGCGATCTGGTTCGGCTTGTCGCCGAGCACCTTGACGAACTCTTCCATCGCGATCGGCACGAGGCCCGGGTGCGCGACCCAGCCGCCGTCGTAGCCGTCGGTCGCGTCGCGCTGCTTGTCCGAGCGCACGCCGCCCATCGCCTTGTCGTTCGCTTCCCGATCGTTCTTGATCGGAATCAGCGCGCTCATCCCGCCGATCGCCGGCGCGTTGCGCTTGTGGCAGGTCTTCAGCAGCAGCAGCGCGTACGCACGCATGAACGGCACCGTCATCGTGATCTTCGAACGGTCGGCCAGGCAGAAGTCGCGGTCGTTCTTGAACTTCTTGATCGCCGAGAAGATGTAGTCCCAGCGGCCGGCGTTCAGGCCCGAGCTGTGTTCGCGCAGTTCGTACAGGATCTCGTCCATCTCGAACGCGGCGAGGATCGTTTCGATCAGCACCGTCGCGCGGATCGTGCCGCGCGGTACGCCGACCGCTTCCTGCGCGGCGACGAAGATGTCGTTCCACAGGCGCGCCTCGAGATGGCTTTCCATCTTCGGCAGGTAGAAGTACGGGCCCGAGCCGCGCGCGAGCAGTTCCTTCGCGTTGTGGAACAGGAACAGCGCGAAATCGAAGATGCCGCCGGACACGCGCTGGCCGTCGACCGTCACGTGCTTCTCGTCGAGGTGCCAGCCGCGCGGACGCACGATCAGCGTCGCGACCTTGTCGTTCAGCCGGTACGACTTGCCGTTCTGCTCGAGCGAGATCGTGCGGCGCACCGCGTCCTTCAGGTTGATCTGGCCGTCGATCTGGTTCGTCCAGCTCGGCGCGTTCGAATCCTCGAAGTCCGTCATGTACGAATCGGCGCCCGAGTTCAGCGCGTTGATGATCATCTTGCGCTCGACGGGCCCCGTGATCTCGACCCGGCGGCATTGCAGGTCGGCCGGCAGCGGCGCGACCTTCCAGTCGCCTTCGCGGATCGCCTTCGTCTCGGCCAGGAAATCGGGGCGCTCGCCCGCGTCGAGGCGTTTCGTGCGCTCGACGCGCGCCTGCAGCAGCGCCTGGCGGCGCGACTCGAACGTGCGGTGCAGCGCCGCGACGAGTGCCAGCGCGTCGGGCGTCAGGATGGCTTCGTAACCCGGCTTGATTTCGCCGGTGATCGTCATGCCTTGCGGCAGCGTGATCGGGGTGCTCATGAGTCTCATCTCCTTGGTCGGTCAGTTGCGGTTTCGGTGAAGGGGGAAGGCGGCAGCTGCGAGCGTCATGCACCCGGGCCGGGGCGCGTGCGGTTTGCGGGTCTGCCGGACGGAGCCGGGGTGGGTGTGGCGAGGAAGGCGAGCAGGTCGGCCATGCCGGTGCCGGTGCCGTCGGGCGGCGCGCCGAGTTCCTCGGCGGGCGCGCCCGTGCGGTTGAGCCAGAACGTCGTGTAGCCGAACCAGGTGGCGCCGGCGACGTCCCACGCGTTCGACGACACGAATACGATGTCGCGCGGGTTCGCCCCGAACGCGGCGGTGCCGAGCGCGTAGGCGGCCGGGCTCGGTTTGTACGCGCGCACGGTGTCGGCCGACAGCACGCGATCGAACAGGCCGGACATGCCGGCGCTCTTGATCGCGATGTCGAGCATCTGCGGGGTGCCGTTCGACAGGATCGCGAGCGGCGGGCGCGGGTCGAGCGCACGCAGCTTGCGCAACGCGGGCACCGTATCGGGATAGGTCGACAGGCACGCGTATTCGTCCATCAAGCGCTTCTCGGCCGCGCCGTTCAGCGCGAGCCCGAGCCGGCGCGCGGCGAACCGCAGCGCATCGAGCGTGATGTCCCGGAACGGGCGATAGTGCGCGCCGGCCGGATCGGCGAGCGTGCGCAGCTGCGAGTATTCGATCTGCTTGCGTCGCCACAGCTGCGACAACCGTTCCCCGTGTCCGGGAAACATCTGCTCAGCCGCGGCCAGCACGGCACGCACGTCGAACAACGTGCCGAATGCGTCGAAGAGGATGGCGTCGGGAGAGGAGAGTGTCGTTGTGGCCGACATAGCCTTGCGCTCCAGTTTCAGAGGTCGGGTCGATTCTATTCGTGATCGAAGATGCTAAAAAAGACGCTAAACATCACTTGATCTTTTACTTTCATATACCTAATCTGAGCGACTCACGTTATTTGAAAGGCGGCGATGCCGTCCTTTCGAGAGAGTCATGGACCGGTTCAAGCAGATCGAAACGTTCGCCGCGGTCGCGGCGAAAGGCAGCCTGTCGGCGGCTGCGCATGCGGAAGGCGTCGCGCCGGCGATCATCGGCCGCCGCCTCGACGCGCTCGAGGAGCGGCTCGGCGTGAAGCTGCTGGTACGCACGACGCGCAAGCTCACGCTGACGTTCGAGGGTTCGGCGTTCCTCGAGGATTGCCAGCGCATCATCAACGACATGCAGAACGCGGAAGCGAGCGTGTCCGCCGGCGGCGTCAAGGCGAGCGGACACCTGCGGATTTCCGCGCCGGCCGGCTTCGGCCGGCGCCACGTCGCGCCGCTCGTGCCCGAATTCAGCGGCGCGCATCCGGACGTGTCGGTCACGCTCGACCTGTCCGACCGGATGGTCGACCTCGTCAACGAGGGGTTCGATTGCGCGGTGCGGCTCGGCGAGCTGCCCGACTCGTCGCTCGTGTCGCTGAAACTCGGCGAGAACCGCCGCGTGTGCGTCGCGTCCCCCGCGTATCTCGCGCGGCGTGGCACGCCGGCCACGCTCGCGGAACTGGCGCGGCACAACTGCCTCGCGCTCGCGGCGAACGCGAACCAGCAGCGCGGCTGGTCGTTCCAGGAGGACGACAAGGTCGTGTCGATCCGCGTGAACGGCACGATGGAATGCTCGGACGGCGCGGTGCTGCACGAGTGGTGCCTCGCAGGCCATGGCCTCGCGTGGCGCTCGTGGTGGGAAGTCGGCGAGGACATCGCGGCCGGCCGGCTCGTCAGCGTGCTCGACGCGTTCGCCGCGCCGCCGATCGGCATCCACGCGGTGTTTCCGCAACGCCGGCATCTGCCGCTGCGGGTGCGCCTGTTTCTCGATTACCTGAAGCACACGTACGAGCGGCCCGGCTATTGGGGCGAGTAGGCGACGCGCGCCCGCGTGTTTCCGATATGAGGGCGAACCCGCTGCCGATTCGGCCGGCGCGATTTCGCACACTACAATCGTAAGAGGCATGCGCGTCGTGTCGCGGCCGGCTCGACTGGAGCCGCGGCGCGCGGCGTGCGATTGACGAAGGAGGGCGCGATGTTCCGGCACATCCTCGTTCCAACCGACGGTTCCGAACTGTCGCAAAAGGCGATCGACGGTGCGATCGACCTGGCTCGTGCGGTCGGCGCGCGCGTGACGGCCTACGCGTGCCTGCCGCAATATCCGTACTCGCCGTTTTCCGAAGTGATCATCGAGCCGCCCGCAGACTTCCGTGCGCGCAGCGAGCGCGAGGCGCGTGCGCATCTCGACGAGGTGGAGGCGGCCGCGAAGGCGGCCGGGGTCGCGTGCGACACGTGGACGAGCGTGCATCCGTCGCCGTATCTCGGCATCATCGAGGCGGCCGAACGCGGCGGGTGCGACGTGATCTTCATGGCGTCCCACGGACGCCGCGGGCTCGGCAGCCTGTTGATCGGCAGCGAGACGCAGCGCGTGCTGACCCATACGAAAATTCCGGTGATCGTCTATCGGTAGGGCAGCGCCGGCCGTGGCCGGGCAAGCTGCGCCGCAGAAAAAGGGCGCGCCGGACGAAGCCGGCGCGCATCGTCGCTGGCGGCCCGTAGGCCGCGCGGCCGGTCGCGCGAAGGGACTCGCGCGCCTGCCGTCTCCTCCCTGATTGTTGTTCCGGTGGCCGATGCCGCGGCGTCGCGAGACGCGGCGGGGATCGGCATCACGCCTGGGCGCGTTACGCGACTTTCTTGCCGTCGAAGAACTGTTCGTCCTCGGTCGAGCCGTGCAGCGCGGTCGTCGATGCTTCGCGCTCGACCGTCTGCGTCACCGCGTCGAAGTAGCCGGTGCCGACCTCGCGTTGATGCTTGACTGCCGTGAAGCCCTTGTCGGCAGCCGCGAACTCGGCCTGCTGCAGTTCGACGAACGCGCTCATCTGCGTGCGGGCATAGCCGTGCGCGAGGTTGAACATCGAGTAGTTCAGCGCATGGAAGCCGGCCAGCGTGATGAACTGGAACTTGTAGCCCATCGCGCCCAGCTCCTTCTGGAACTTCGCGATCGTCGCGTCGTCGAGGTTCTTCTTCCAGTTGAACGACGGCGAGCAGTTGTACGACAGCAGCTTGCCCGGGAACTGCTTGTGGATCGCTTCCGCGAACTTCTTCGCGTACTCGAGATCGGGCTTGCCGGTTTCGCACCAGATCAGGTCGGCGTACGGCGCGTACGCGAGGCCGCGTGAGACCGCCTGTTCGAGGCCCGGCTTCGTGCGGAAGAAGCCTTCCACCGTGCGCTCGCCCGTCAGGAACGGCTTGTCGTTGTCGTCGACGTCGGACGTGATCAGGTCGGCCGCTTCCGCATCGGTGCGCGCAACCAGCACGGTCGGCGTGCCCATCACGTCGGCCGCGAGCCGCGCGGCCGACAGTTTCGCGACGGCTTCGCGCGTCGGCACGAGCACCTTGCCGCCCATATGGCCGCACTTCTTCACCGATGCGAGCTGGTCCTCGAAGTGAACGCCCGATGCGCCGGCCTCGATCATCGCCTTCATCAGCTCGAACGCGTTGAGCACGCCGCCGAAACCGGCTTCCGCGTCGGCGACGATCGGCGCGAAGAAGTCGACGTAGCCTTCGTCGCCCGGGTTCTTGCCTTCCGACCACTGGATCTGGTCGGCGCGCGTCAGCGTGTTGTTGATGCGCTTCACGACGAGCGGTACCGAGTTGGCCGGGTACAGCGACTGGTCCGGGTACATTTCGCCCGCGACGTTCGCGTCGCCGGCGACTTGCCAGCCGGACAGGTAGATGGCCTTCAGGCCGGCCTTCACCTGCTGCATCGCCTGGTTGCCGGTCAACGCGCCGAGTGCGTTGACGAACGGCTCGTTGTTGATGAGGCTCCACAGTTTTTCCGCGCCGCGCTTGGCCAGCGTGTGCTCGATCGGGATCGAGCCGCGCAGGCGGACCACGTCCTCAGCCAAGTAGCTGCGCTTGATGCCCTTCCAGCGCGGATCGGTTTCCCATTGCTGCTGCAGTTCCTGTGCCTGTTGCTGACGCGACATGATGAGCTCCTTGATGCGATGTATGCCTGCCGAATCTGACGGGGATGATGCTGTTCGCGAGGCGGGGAAGCGGTACGTTCCGTTTCGCGAGGTCTTGTATAAGAGTCTAGGCAAATCGGCGGGAGCGAAACAGGGGCTGGCTCGGGAGGCGTGGAATTTTTTAGTTGTTTTTAATCAATGGCTTGATTGCATGATTTCGGGATAAGAAACGCATTTTCCTATCCCGCAATCGTATGGGTTGTGCCGTGCAGCATGATTTTTTACGACGCAAAAAAATTTTCCGCATCGTGAAATTGACGGCGAGGCGAAAAAAAACCGGCGCGGATGCGCCGGTTGGCTGGGATAGGCGAGTAGCCGATCCGCAGGGCGGCCGAGGGCCGCCCGTATGTGCTTACGATGCCGAGTTGCTGCGGCGCGGGCCGCCGCTGCGCTGGCCGTCGCGACGCGGGCCGCCGTCACGGCTGCCGCCCGGCTTGCCGCTCCAGCCGCCGCCATTGCCGCCGCCGTAGCTGCGGCCATTGCCGTTGCCGTTGCCGCCATGACCGCCGCCCGGCTTGCCGCCGAAACGACGACCGCCGTTACCGCCGCCCGGACGGCCGCGGCCACCGGTGCCGCCGTTACGCGGGGGCGACTTGCGCGGCTCGAAACCTTCGATCACGTTGACCGGCAGCGGCGAGCGCACGAAGCGCTCGATGCGCTTGAGCGCGCCTTGCTCGGCATGGTGCACGAGGCTCACCGCGATACCCGAACGGCCCGCGCGGCCGGTACGACCGATACGGTGCACGTAGTCTTCCGCGAACTTCGGCAGGTCGTAGTTGAACACGTGCGTGATGCCCGGGATGTCGATGCCGCGTGCCGCGACGTCGGTGGCAACCAGCACGCGCACACGGCGCTCGCGCAGCGCACGGATCGTGCGGTTGCGCGCGCCCTGCGGCAGATCGCCGTGCAGCGCGGCCGATTCGAAGCCTGCGTCGGCGAGACGGCCGGCGAGTTGGTCGGCGTCGATCTTGGTCGCCGTGAAGATGATCGCCTGGTCGAGCGCGTCGTCGCGCAGCAGGTGATCGAGCAGGCGATCCTTGTGATCGCGGTCGTCGACGTAATGGACGGTCTGCGCGATGTTCGCGCGCGATTCGAGGCGCTGCTGGATCTCGATCCGTTCCGGATCCTTCAGCAGGCGGCTCGTCAGCGAACCGATCTTGCCGTCGAGCGTGGCCGAGAACAGCATCGTCTGGCGCGATTCCGGCGTGGCGGCGACGATCGTTTCGATGTCTTCGATGAAGCCCATGTCGAGCATGCGGTCGGCTTCGTCGAGCACGAGCATCTTCAGTTCGGACAGGTCGATACGGCCGCGCTCGAGGTGATCGAGCAGCCGGCCCGGCGTGGCAACCAGGATTTCCGGGTTCTTCGCGAGCAGCATCAGCTGCTGGCCGTAGGCGACGCCGCCCAGGATGCTGACCGTGCGCAGGCGCTTCAGGTGCTTGCCGTACGTCGATGCGGCCGTCGTGACCTGCATCGCGAGTTCACGGGTCGGCGTCAGCACGAGCAGGCCCGGGCGCGCGACCGGTTGCGGGCGGCGCACGCGGCGGTCGCCCTGGTTCGGTTCACGCGGCGCGCGCGGTTGCTGCGCCTGCGTCTTCTGGAGCTGCGCGAAACGTTCGATCGCGGGCAGCATGAATGCGGCCGTCTTGCCCGAACCGGTCGGGCTCGACACCAGCAGGTCGCGGCCGGCGATGCCGGCCGGAATCGCGCGCTGCTGGACCGGCGTCGGCTTCACGTAGCCGGCGGCCTGCAGCGCGGAGACGATCTCCGGCGACAACCCGAGCGACGCGAAGCTCGGCTCGTCCGACGCCGGTTCGACCGCGGCCGGTGCGGCGGCGTCGTCGAGACCGAGCGCCTGGTCGGCGATCGCGTTGAGCGGGCTGGAGTTGATGCTCGAAGTCATAACAATCCTTGAAACACAGTGGGTGAAACGTCGGCGCCAATCGCGCATACCCAAGTCGTCGGATTCAGCGAGCAAATCGGGAAACGGGTGCAATCCGCCGAACCGTCGGCGGATGAGGCATTAGAAGCTGTTTTGGGTGCGGCGCGCTTCAGGAGCGGGGCCGCCAGCCTAGTTGACGACCGCAAGGGTCGAAGCAGGAGGGGACAGGTTCTAAACCGGATTGGAGCTTAACGCTACGAGGCGTCGGGCCGGAACGGCTTGCGAGCCGAGCGCGGGAGGTGACGCAGGCCGTATTATAAAGAAATTTGCTGCGCTGCGCCACTGATTTGATTGCCGATTGCGGCGGCGTCGATTCCGTCAGGACGCCGTGCCGTTTTTCAGCGATTCGACGAGTTCGATGTACTGCTGCTTCGCCGCATCCTGCGACGTACCCTTCAGCGCTTCCCAGGCATCGTACTTGTATTTGCCGACGATGTCGGTGAAGCCCGGCTTGTCGCCGTGCGCATCGCCGTCGGTCGCCTGCTTGAAGAGCGCGTACAGGCGCAGCAGGGTCAGGTTGCCCGGCCGTTCCGTCAGTTGCTTGACGTCGATCTGGGCCTGGTCGAATTGGGCGGTGAGTTCGCTCATCGGGTGTCTCCGTAGGGGTTTCAGGTCGGCCGATCTTATCAAGCGGGCCGTCGCGCAGGGTCGAGCGATCCTTCCAAACCGCCGCCCGCACCGCCCGTGCGCACAGATCGGGTCCGATCGCCCGTGGGAGCGGGGCGGCGCATTACAATGTCGGCCATGACGCAAACAGTGCTCCTCGCCATCGATACGTCGACCGAATACTGCTCGGTCGCGCTGCTGCGCTCGGCCTCGGCCGATGACGCCGTTTCCACCCCGCAAACCTGGGTCCGCCACGAGCCGACGGGCGCCGTGTCGAGCACGCGCGTGCTGCCGGCGATCCAGGAACTCTTCGCCGAATCCGGGCTGACGCTCGCCGACTGCGACGCGATCGCGTTCGGCGCGGGCCCCGGCTCGTTCACGGGCCTGCGTACTGCGACGGGCATTACCCAGGGCCTCGCGTTCGGGGCCGGGCTGCCGGTCGTGCCGATCGGCACGCTGCTCGCGTGCGCCGAGCACGCGCGGCTGCGCGCGCCCGGCACGACCCGCGTGCTCGCCGCGCTCGACGCGCGGATGGACGAAGCCTACTGGGCGGATTTCGAATGGGACGACGGCGCCGGTGACTGGCGTACGCTACATCCGGCGTCGCTCGACGCGCCGGGCGCCGTCGGCGTACCCGATGCGCCGTTCACGCTCGCCGGCAATGCGGCCGCGGCGTTCGGCGCGCAGTTGCCGGCCGCCGCGCGGGCGGCCGCGATCGACGGCGAGGCGTTGCCG
>NZ_BBSK01000024.1:0-27048 GCF_001319805.1 Burkholderia sp. E168m22 | reverse complement strand
GGCGGTCGCGCATGCCGCGCTGCGCGCGTTCCGCGCCGGGCGGGCGGTGCCGGCCGATCAGGCCGCGCCCGAATACGTGCGTGACAAGGTCGCGCAGACCACCGCCGAGCGCATCGCGGCACGGGCCGCGCAGACGGGCGGAGCGAACGGATGACGGGGGTCCTGCTGAGCGACCGCTATCTGGCGCCGATGACGGACGCCGACCTCGACGAAGTCGTCGCGATCGAGCACGTCGCGTACGAATTCCCGTGGAGCCGCGGCAACTTCGAGGATTCGTTGCGCAATGGCTATCTGGGCGTGTGCCTGCGGCACGTGACCGGGTCGCTCGTCGGCTATTGCGTGCTGATGCCCGTGGTCGACGAGATGCATCTGCTGAATCTGTGCGTCGCGCCGGCCGCGCAGCATGCGGGCGCCGGCCTCGCGCTGCTGCGCGAGGCGGTGCGCATTTCTCGCGCGGAGGGGCTCGACGGCGTGCTGCTCGAAGTGCGGCCGTCCAATCCGCGTGCGATTCATCTGTACGAGCGCTTCGGTTTCGTGACGATCGGCCGGCGCAAGAACTACTATCCGGCGAAGCATCGCAGCCGGGAGGACGCGATCGTGATGCGTCTGACGCTGAACAAGGACGAGGGGGACGCGCATGGCGTGGGGTGAAGCGGCGCTCGAGGAACTGGGCCTCGCGCAGATCTGGGTGCGGCGCGGGCAGCGCGCGGACGAAGGCGCGGCAGCCGACGCGCCTGCCGTCGCGCAAACCGCGGCGCCCGACGACGGTACCGCCGTCGCCGCCGAGCGGCCGGTGCGTGCAGCGCATGCGCCGGCACAGGGCGACAGGCCGACGGCCGTCGCGCGTGGCGCTGCCGATGGTTTGCCGGCTCGCGAGTCGCGGGCGCCGGCGCACGGTGTAGTCGACGGCGATCGCCCGTCCGCGCAGGCTGCATCGATCACATCGCCCGCATCGACCGATACGATGCCGCCGAAGGATGAGGCACCGCCGGCGGGAGACGACGATTTCGCGTGGTTCGACGCGGCGCCGCCGGGCGAATCCGTGCCCGTGCCGGCCGCCGAATCGCACCCCGCCGGCACACCGGTCGCCGTGCTCGACTGGGATGCGCTGGCCGCGCGCGTGGCCGACTGCACGCTGTGCCGTCTGTGCGAGAAGCGGACCAACACCGTGTTCGGCGTCGGCGACCGCGAAGCGGACTGGATGCTGATCGGCGAAGCGCCGGGCGAGAACGAGGACAAGCAGGGCGAGCCGTTCGTCGGCCAGGCCGGCAAGCTGCTCGACAACATGCTGCAGTCGCTGGCGCTCAAGCGTGGCGACAACGTGTACATCGCGAACGTGATCAAGTGCCGGCCGCCCGGCAACCGTAACCCGGAGCCGGACGAGGTCGCGAGCTGCGAGCCGTATCTGCAGCGCCAGGTCGCGCTCGTGAAGCCGAAGCTGATCGTCGCGCTCGGCCGTTTTGCCGCACAGACGCTGCTGAAGACGGACGCGAGCATCGCGTCGCTGCGCGGCCGCGTGCATGCGTACGAGGGCGTGCCGGTGATCGTCACCTATCACCCGGCGTACCTGTTGCGCAGCCTGCAGGACAAGTCGAAGGCGTGGGCCGACCTGTGCCTCGCGCGCGACACGTTCAAGCGTGCGCAAGGCGCCGACACGAACGGCCCGACCGGGCCATGACGACCGGCGCGGCGGTCGCGTTCGTCGATACGCTGCATGACGCCGCGGTGCGCGATCTGGGCTGGCTGCTCGCCAGCCCGAGCCTGCTCACCGCGGTGCCGGGCGCGCCGCTCGCGCGTCCGTGGCCGGATGCGGCGGGCCAAGCGGCCGTCGAAGCGTGGCTCGCCGCGCTCGATGCGCAGCCCGGGCCGCTGCATCGCGCGCTCGACGGGTTTCGGCCCACCCGGCTCGGCCGCTACGCCGAATGCCTGCTCGAGTACTTTCTGACCCACGGGCCGTCGCTGCGGCTCGTCGCGGCCAATCTGCCGCTGCGCAGCAACGGCCGCACGCTCGGCGAAGTCGATTTTCTCGTCGATACGCCCGACGGCCGGCGCCTGCACTGGGAACTCGCGGTGAAGTGCTATCTGTGCGCGCCGGTCCGCGACGGCGCATCGCTCGCCGACTTCGTCGGCCCCAATCTCGTCGACCGGTTCGACCGCAAGCGCAGCCGGCTGCTCGACCACCAGCTGCGGCTCGGCGAACACGACGGCTTTGCCCGGCTCGGCTACGGCGCCCCGGCCGACGCGCAGATGTTCATCAAGGGTTGGCTGTTCCATCCGTACGGCGCGCCGGTGCCGCCGGTGTCCGTCGAAATCGCGCCGGATCATCCGCGCGGTTTCTGGCTGACGCACGGGCAGTGGCCGGCGTGGGCGGCCGCGCAGCGTGACGGCGCGGCATGGAGCGTATTGCCGAGACTGGCGTGGCTGGCGCCGCGGCGTGCCGTCGCCGGCGCGGGTGTCGAGCCCGAGCCGCTGGCGAGCGCACCGGAGTTGCCGGCCGTGCTGGCGACGCGCCAGACGCCCGACCTGATCGCGATCCATGAAAAGGGGGGCGACGGCACGTGGCGCGAGACGGCGCGCGGTTTCGTCGTGCCCGACGACTGGCCGGCGCGCGCGCAGGCGTTCGCGGCGCAGGATCACTGACGCCGCGTCAGCGGCCGCTCACCACCAGCGATGGAAGTGATGGACCGGACCGACGCCGTGACCGACGTCGAGGTGGCCGCTCGCGGCGATTGCGCCGGTCAGGTAGGTTTTTGCCTCGCGTACCGCGCTTTCGAGGTCGGGCTGCTGCGGCAGCAGCGCGGCGATTGCCGACGACAGCGTGCAGCCGGTGCCATGCGTATTGCTGACCGGCACGCGTGCGCCGTCGAGCCGCACGGTGCGGGTTGCTTCGACGAGCCAGTCGGGGCTCGCGGACGCGTCGGGCAGGTGGCCGCCCTTCATCAGCACCGCGCGTGCGCCCGTCTGCAGCAGGGCCTCGCCTTGCCGCACCATGTCGTCTTCGGTGGTGGCGGGCGTGTCGTTCAGCAGCGCGGCCGCTTCCGGCAGGTTCGGCGTGACGACCGTCGCGAGCGGCAGCAGCGTGTCGCGCAGCGCGTCGACGGCATCGGGCGCGAGCAGCGCGTGCGAACTCTTCGAGATCATCACCGTATCGAGCACCACGAAGCGCGGCGCGTAACGGCGCAGCGCGTCGGCCACCGCCTGCACGATCGCCGCGTTGGCGAGCATCCCGATCTTGACCGCATCGATGCGGATGTCGTCGAACACCGCGTCGAGCTGCGCGGTCACGAACGCGGCATCCGGCGCATGCACGCCCGTCACGCCGCGCGTGTTCTGCGCGGTCAGCGCGGTGATCACGCTCGCACCATACGCACCGAGCGCGGAAAACGTCTTCAGGTCGGCCTGAATGCCTGCGCCGCCGCCCGAATCGGAGCCGGCGATTGTCAGGAGGTTGGGTATCGGGTGCGTCATGAGGGCAACGCGCCGGTGTGAGCCCCGGCGCCGGCGGACGAAAACGGAAAGTGTAGCGTCAGTGTCGCGATTCGCCGATCAGCGCGACCGAGTCGAACTGACGCTGGTTCGCCTGGTGGCGGCGCATCACGAGCCACATCGTCAGGCAGACGAACGTGCCGAACAGCACGATCACGACGCCGACCGGCACGTCGAGCCACACGAGCACCGCATACAGGCACAGCATCACGAGCACCGACAGGTTCTCGTTGAAGTTCTGCACCGCGATCGAATGGCCGGCCGACAGCAGCACGTGGCCGCGATGCTGCAGCAGCGCGTTCATCGGCACGACGAAGTAGCCGGACAGCGCGCCGACGCCGATCAGGAAGATGTAGGCGACGATCAGGTAGAACGGCAGGCGCAGATGGCCGAAGTGCACGGCCCACTGCGCCGGGAACAGGTCGCGCGTGTAGAACGCCATCAGCATCACCGCGATGCCCATGATGATGCCGACGGGCAGTACGGTCAGCGACTTCTTCAGCGGAATCCGGGCAGCGGCGGCAATCGCGCCGGCCGCCACGCCGACCGCGACCACGGCCTGCAGGATCGCGCCTTCGGACAGCGACATGTTGAGCGACACCTCGGCCCACTTCAGCACGATGAACTGCAGCGTCGCGCCGGCCCCCCAGAACAGCGTCGTGACCGCGAGCGAGATCTGGCCGAGCTTGTCGCGCCAGAGCACCATGAAGCAGTCGGCGAAATCGGTGAGCAGCTTGACCGGGCCGCGCTCCTGCTTCGGGTAGCGGGCGCCCGTGTCGGGAATGCGCAGGTTGAACAGCGCGGCGACCACGTAGATCGCCATGATGATCGCCATCGCGGCCTCGGCGGGCGTGCCGATCCAGGCGGGGGTATGGGCGATCACGTGGGATGCGATGTGCGGGCTGATCAGCGCGCCGCCCAGCACGGTGCCGAGGATGATCGAACTGACGGTCGTGCCCTCGATCCAGCCGTTCGCGGCGACCAGCCGGTCGGCCGGCAGCAGCTCGGTGAGAATCCCGTATTTGGCGGGCGAGTAGGCCGCCGCGCCGAAGCCGACGATCCCGTACGCGATCAGCGGGTGGGCGCCGAACAGCATGATCAGGCAGCCGACCACCTTGATCGAGTTGGTGATGAACATCACGCGGCCCTTCGGGCGCGAATCCGCGAACGCACCGACATACGCCGCCAACACCACATAGGACAACACGAAGAACAGCTTCAGCAGCGGTGTCATCCAGTTGGGGGCGTGGAGGTCTTTCAGCAGGGCGATGGCGGCGATGAGAAGCGCATTGTCGGCCAGCGACGAGAAAAACTGCGCGGCCATGATGGTGTAAAAACCTTTTTTCATCTGATGCGATGCTTTCGTCGCTGCGGCAGGGCCGCGTAGGCCGCCTGGTATGCGATCGGCTTATTCCGTTCGAAATGGGTTGTGCGCACGGCTTTATAACATGAAAATACGCGAATTCGGACTAGCAAGATTCCCCGATCGTTCCGCAAATTGTCGGCTTCGGTGCTCAAAAGGCGCGGTAAGCTGATGATTCGCAAGCGTCTTTACGTAAATTTCCCATGCCGCGCCCGATCTCCGCCACCATCCACACCGCCGCTCTCGCGAACAATCTCTCTGTCGTCCGCCGCTTTGCCGGCCCGTCCAAGGTCTGGGCGGTCGTCAAGGCCAACGCGTACGGCCACGGTCTCGCCCGCGCGTTTCCGGGCCTGCGCGGCACCGACGGCTTCGGCCTGCTCGACCTCGACGAGGCGGTGAAGCTGCGCGAGCTCGGCTGGGCCGGCCCGATCCTGCTGCTCGAAGGCTTCTTCCGCTCGACCGATATCGACGTGATCGACCGCTACAGCCTGACCACGACCGTCCACAACGACGAGCAGATGCGGATGCTGGAAACGGCGCGGCTGTCGAAGCCCGTCAACGTGCAGCTCAAGATGAACAGCGGGATGAACCGGCTCGGTTACGTGCCGGAAAAATACCGTGCCGCGTGGGAGCGCGCCCGCGCGTGCCCCGGCATCGGTCAGATCACGTTGATGACCCATTTTTCGGACGCGGACAACGAGCGTGGCGTCGCCGAGCAGCTCGCGACGTTCGAGCGCGGCGCGGAAAGCATCGCCGGCGCGCGCAGTCTCGCGAATTCGGCCGCCGTGCTGTGGCATCCGGATACGCACTTCGACTGGGTGCGGCCGGGGATCGTGCTGTATGGCGCGTCGCCGTCCGGGCTGTCGTCCGATATCGCGGACACGGGGTTGAAGCCCGCGATGACGCTCGCGTCCGAGCTGATCGCGGTGCAGACGATCGGGAAGGGCCAGGCGATCGGCTATGGTTCGACGTTCTCCGCGCAGGCGCCGATGCGGATCGGCGTCGTCGCGTGCGGCTATGCGGATGGCTATCCGCGCGTGGCGCCCGAAGGCACCCCCGTGATCGTCGACGGCATCCGTACGCGGATCGTCGGCCGCGTGTCGATGGACATGATCACCGTCGATCTGACGCCGTGCCCGCAGGCCGGCGTCGGCGCGCGCGTCGAGCTGTGGGGCAATGCGCTGCCGATCGACGACGTCGCGCGCCATTGCGGCACGATCGGCTACGAGCTGATGTGCGCGGTCGCGGCCCGCGTGCCCGTGCGAGCGGAATAAGGGCATCGCGCGTGGCCAAACAGAAAACCGTTTACGTCTGCAGCGAGTGCGGCGGACAGACCCCGAAGTGGCAGGGCCAGTGCCCGTCGTGCCAGGCCTGGAACACGCTCGTCGAATCGGTCGCCGAGTCGCCGGCCGCCCATCGGTTCCAGTCGCTCGCGAAGCGGGCGCCGGTGCAGCGGCTCGCCGACATCGAGGCCGCCGACGTGCCGCGCTTCTCCACCGGCATCGGCGAATTCGACCGCGTGCTGGGCGGCGGGCTGGTGCCCGGCGGTGTCGTGCTGATCGGCGGCGATCCGGGCATCGGCAAGTCGACGCTGCTGCTGCAGTCGCTCGCGGATATCGCGAGCGAGCGGCGCGCCCTCTATATCAGCGGCGAGGAATCGGCCGCGCAGATCGCGTTGCGCGCGCAACGGCTCGCGTTGCTCGACGGCGGTGCGCCGGCGGCCGAACTGAAGCTGCTCGCCGAGATCCAGCTCGAGAAGATCCAGGCCGCGATCGATACCGAGCGGCCGGACGTGGCCGTCATCGACTCGATCCAGACCGTCTATTCGGACGCGCTCACGTCGGCGCCGGGCTCGGTCGCGCAGGTGCGCGAATGCGCGGCGCAGCTCACGCGCATCGCGAAACAGTCGGGCACCGCGATCATCATGGTCGGGCACGTGACGAAGGAGGGCAATCTGGCCGGCCCGCGCGTGCTCGAGCACATCGTCGACACGGTGCTGTACTTCGAAGGCGACACGCATTCGTCGTTCCGGCTCGTGCGCGCGTTCAAGAACCGCTTCGGCGCGGTCAACGAGCTCGGCGTGTTCGCAATGACCGAGCGCGGGCTGCGCGGTGTGGCCAACCCGTCCGCGCTGTTCCTGTCGCAGCACGAGCAGGTCGTGCCCGGTTCGTGCGTGCTCGTCACGCAGGAAGGCACGCGGCCGCTGCTCGTCGAAATCCAGGCGCTCGTCGATACGGCGCACGTGCCGAATCCGCGCCGGCTCGCGGTCGGCCTCGAGCAGAACCGGCTCGCGATGCTGCTCGCGGTGCTGCACCGCCACGCGGGCATCGCGGCCTTCGACCAGGACGTGTTCCTCAATGCGGTGGGCGGGGTGAAGATCACCGAGCCGGCCGCCGACCTCGCGGTGCTGCTCGCGATTCACTCGTCGATGCGCAACAAGGCGCTGCCGAAAGGGCTGATCGTGTTCGGCGAGGTGGGGCTGGCGGGCGAGATCCGGCCGTCCCCGCGCGGGCAGGAACGGCTGCGCGAAGCGGCGAAGCTCGGCTTCACGTCCGCGCTGATCCCGAAGGCGAATGCGCCGAAACAGCCGATCGAAGGGCTGAACGTGATGGCCGTCGAGCGGCTCGAGCAGGCGATCGACCGCGTGCGCGATCTCGAATGAGCGGGCGGGGCCCTGGCAGGGGCCGTAGCGGGCCGGACGATCTGTCGCGTAATTCGCTGTAAAGAATATGTAGGCTGATGTAACCCGCCGGACATCGCTTTTCCCTATCCTTTGCCGGATTGTCGAACCGCGCAATGCGAAGGGAACCTATGTTGAAATCGTACGGGGAAGCGCCTGGCGGACGCCTTTACAACCTGCGCGGCTGCCGCGTGTCGGAGCCGATTCGCCAGCCGTGGGGCGGTGGATGCCGGATCGTCGAATGGATCGACGAAGAAGGGCGGCTGGCGCGCAAGGTCGTGTCCGAGGACGTGACGGAAGCCGAAGTCGCCGCTGCGATCCGCCGGCCGATCAAGGGGCGCCGGCACTTGATGGGCGATGACGAGCAGATGCCGCGCGACACGCTGCCGCGCCGCTGAGTGGGGGGGCGCGGCCGACATACGGGCCGATGCAACCCCGCCAAACGCAGCAATGACGACGAGGCCGGGCCCGGGCGCCCGGCCTCGTCGTTTCCGGGTTCGGTGCGGCGGGGCGGATTCGTGGCTCGTCGACGCCCCGACGCGCCGCGTCTCCGATGAAGCGAACCGCGGCTGACGGCGCGCCGGGGCCGTGTTTAACCGATCTGCTCGAGTTCTTCCTGCACGGCGAGCCAGTCCGCCTCGACCGTTTCGAGCCGGGTATTGACCTCGCCGAGCTTGCGGATCGCGTCGGTCAGTTCCGTCTTGCGCGCGGCTTCGTAGCTCGCCGGATCGGCGACGAACGCGTCGAGGCGCGCCTTCTCGGCGTGCAGTGCTTCCATTTCCTTCTCGAGCTTCGTGATGCGGTTCTGCAGCGGCTTCTTCAACTGGGACAGCCGTTGGCGTTCCTCGGCCGCCTGACGCTTCTGATCCTTGCGGTTGACGCCCGGATCGGCGCCCGCGGCTGCCGCGCTGTCGGCTTTCGCGGCCGCGCGCTGCTCGGCCGCGTGCTGCAGCAGCCAGTCGCGGTAGTCGTCGAGGTCGCCATCGAACGGCTGCAGCCGGTGCTTCGCGACCAGCATGAACTGATCGGTCGTCGCGCGCAGCAGGTGACGATCGTGCGACACGAGGATCAGCGTGCCTTCGAATTGCGCGAGCGCCATCGTCAGCGCGTGGCGCGTTTCGAGGTCGAGGTGGTTCGTCGGTTCGTCGAGCAGCAGCAGGTTCGGCTTCTGCCAGATGATTAGCGCCAGCGCGAGGCGGGCTTTTTCGCCGCCCGAGAACGGCCCGACCGGGCTGGTCGCCATGTCGCCCGAGAAATTGAAGCCGCCGAGGAAGTCGCGCAGTTCCTGCTCGCGCGTGTCGGGCGCAAGCCGTGCCAGATGCGCGAGCGGCGAATCGTCTTCGCGCAGCGTTTCGAGCTGGTGCTGCGCGAAATAGCCGATCGTCAGCCCCTTGCCGTCGCGCACGTGCCCCGACAGCGGCGCGAGCGTGCCGGCCAGTGTCTTGATCAGCGTCGACTTGCCCTGGCCGTTGGCGCCCAACAGGCCGATACGCTGGCCGTTCTGGATCGACAGCGCGACGCGCTCGACGATCGGGATGTCCGTTCCGTCGTCGGCGTGGTAGCCGCAGCGGACGTCCTCCATCACCATCATCGGGTTCGGCGCGGCATCGGGCGTGCGGAATTCGAACGTGAACGGCGACGCGATGTGCGCGGGCGCGATCAGCTCCATCTTCTCGAGCGCCTTCATCCGGCTTTGCGCCTGCTTGGCCTTGGTCGCCTTGGCCTTGAAGCGGTCGACGAAGCTCTGCAGATGCTCGATCGTCTTCTGCTGCTTCTCGTACGCGCTTTGCTGCAGCGCCAGTTGCTGAGCGCGTAATACTTCGAACTGCGAGTAGTTGCCGCCGTAGCGCTTCACCTGGCGGTTTTCCAGATGCAGCGTGACGTTGCAGATCGAATCGAGGAATTCGCGGTCGTGCGAAATCACGACGAGCGTGCCGGGGTAGCGATGTAGCCAGTCTTCGAGCCAGACGATCGCGTCGAGGTCGAGGTGGTTCGTCGGTTCGTCGAGCAGCAGCAGGTCGGAGCGGCACATCAGCGCCTGCGCGAGGTTCAGGCGCATGCGCCAGCCGCCGGAGAAGCTCGCGACGGATTCGCGCGTTTGCGCGAGCGTGAAGCCCAGGCCGAGCAGTAGCGCTTCGGCGCGGGCCGGCGCGGTGTAGCCGTCGGCATCGGCGAATGCCGCGTGCGCGTCGGCTTCGGCGGCGCCGTCATGCGCGGCCGACGCGGCGGCGATGCGTGCCTCGATCTCGCGTAGCGCGGTATCGCCGTCGAGCGTGTAGTCGAGCGCCGAGCGGTCGACCGCGGGCGTTTCCTGCGACACGTGGGCGATCCGCCACGACGGCGGCATCGAGAAATCGCCTCCGTCGGAATGCAGCTCGCCGCGCAGGACGGAAAACAGCGTCGACTTGCCGGCGCCGTTCGCGCCGATCAGGCCGGCTTTCTCGCCGGGATTGAGCACGAACGAGGTCGACTCGAACAGCGGCTTGGTGCCGCGCGCAAGGCTGAACTGATTGAAACGGATCACGGCGGAAATGACTGGCCAAAACCGCTATTCTAGACCGCGCGCCGGTTGCGCCGGGCATCGGCCGTTCGGCGGATGCCGCAACGGCGCAATTTCGCCTAGACTCCACGTCGATCGGTTTCGTAAAAGGAGTGCCCGATGTCTACCCTGTATTCGTTCAGCGCAGAGACGCTCGCCGGTGCGCCGGTATCGCTCGACGCGTATCGCGGCAAGGTGCTGCTGATCGTCAATACCGCGAGCGAGTGCGGTTTCACGCCGCAGTACGCGGGTCTGCAGAAGCTGTACGACCAGTACGCGGCGCGCGGTTTCTTCGTGCTCGGCTTCCCGTGCAACCAGTTCGGCAAGCAGGAGCCGGGCGACGCCGCGCAGATCGGTGCATTCTGCGAGCGCAACTACGGCGTCACGTTTCCGATGTTCGCGAAGATCGACGTGAAGGGCGACCATGCGCATCCGCTGTATCGCTACCTGACCGACGAGGCGCCCGGCATTCTCGGCCTCAAGGCGATCAAGTGGAATTTCACGAAATTCCTGATCGACCGCGAAGGGCGCATCGTCAAGCGCTACGCGCCGTCCACCAAGCCCGATGAAATCGCAGCGGACATCGACAAGCTGCTGTGACGGCGATGCGCGGCGTGCGCCGCGCCGGTGCGGATGGTGCGGGCGCGGCTGTCGTCGCGGCCGTTACAGGATCGGGGCGAACAACCGCGCGACGTGCATCGCGATGCGCCGCCAGGCAGGTGAGTGCCGGTATTCGTCCGCATCCACCTCGTACGCCTGCGCGAAGTCGGCATCGAGCATCGTCTCGACTTCGCCGGCGAACGCGCGATCGACGGTCATGACCATGACCTCGAAATTGAGGCGGAACGAACGGTTATCGAGATTCGCGCTGCCGACCGCCGCCGCGATGCGGTCGATCAGCACGACCTTCTGGTGCAGGAAGCCGGGCCGGTAGCGGAACACCTTCACGCCCGCATCGACGAGGTCGCGCGCGTAAAGCTTCGATGCCTCGAACACCACATAGTGATCGCGCCGGCTCGGGATCAGGATGCGTACGTCGACGCCGCGCATCACGGCGAGTTTCAGCGCGGAGACCACGGCTTCGTCGGGAACGAGGTACGGCGTGGTGATCCAGACCCGCTCGCGGGCGGCGTTGATCGATTCGACGAAGAACAGCGAGCCGGTTTCCTGCTTGTCGGCCGGCCCCATCGGCACCGCGAGGCAATGCATGCCGTCGCCGGGCTGCGCGGGCGGCGGCAGCGCGATGGGCGGCAGTTTCTGCGTCGCCCAGTGCCAGTCTTCGGCGAACACGTACTGGATGCTCGCCACCACGGGGCCGCGGATCTCGATGTGGGTGTCGCGCCATGGCGACAGGCGCGGCTTCGCACCGAGATATTCGACACCGACGTTGTGGCCGCCGACGAACGCGCGATTGCCGTCGACGACGACGATCTTGCGATGGTTGCGGAAGTTCAGCTGGAAGCGATTGACGAATTTCCGGTTGGTCGCGAACGGATGGACCTCGACGCCACCGCGGCGCAATGCGTCGACGTAGCTGTGCGGCAGGTCGAAGCTGCCGATGCTGTCGTACAGCAGGCAGCAGCGTACGCCGGCGGCCGCGCGCGCGAGCAGCGAGTCGCGCAGCATCCGGCCGAGCGCATCGTCGCGCACGATGAAGAACTGGACGAGCACGTAGTCGCGCGCGGCGTCGATCGCCGACAGGATGGCCGAGAACGTCGCGTCGCCGTTCACGAGCGTGCGTACCGAATTGCCGCCGAGGAACGGCATGCCGCCGAGCCGCGTGAGCGCGAGCACGGCAGCCTGCCCCAGCGCGTCGGCGGCCGGCCCGTCGGTCGCATCGGTTGCGCGCCATGGCGCACGCGGTGTGTGTGTGCGCAACATTTCCAGCTCGTGGCGCCGGGCGTCGACGTAGCCCGAGAATTTGCTGCGGCCGAGGAACAGGTATGGAACGAGCGTCAGGTACGGCATGGCCGTGAGCGAGACGGCCCACGCGATCGCGCCTTGCGACGTGCGCGTGTTCATGATCGCGTGGCACGCCGCGACGATCCCGAGCACATGGATGGTCAGGATCAGGGTGCCGAGATGTAGCCAGTCGAGGGTCATGGGCGCTTAAAGGACTCCTGCGGGACACCCGATGGGACTCCCGAAGTCGTGCGGCCGGGCGGCCGCCTACGCGCATCTTACCCAACCGTGCGGCGCAACGGGGCGCCGCACGGCGGGTGGGCCGGCAACGCTCAGCCCTTGCGGGGCAGGTCCGACGCCTGGATCAGGAACACGGCGTCATCGCCCGCGCTGGTGGGCAGCCACGTGAGCTCGAGGCCGCCGAATGCCGCTTCGACGTGCTCGCGCTCGTTGCCGATCTCGACGACGAGCACGCCGTCGTCATGCAGCCAGCGGTGCGCTTCGGCGACGATGCGTCGCACGATGTCCATCCCGTCGTCGCCGCCGGCGAGCGCCATCTCCGGCTCGTGCCGGTATTCGGGCGGCAGCGCGGCCATCGACGCGGCATTCACGTACGGCGGGTTCGTCAGGATCACGTCGTAGCGCGAGTCGGGATCGGTGCGGAACGCGGGCAGCGGTGCGTAGAGGTCGCCGCGGTGCAGCCCGATGCGGTCTTCGAGGCCGTAGTCGCGCACGTTGATTTCCGCGACTTCGAGCGCCTTGTCCGACAGGTCGACCGCGTCGATCTCGGCATTCGGGAACGCGCTTGCCGCGAGGATCGCGAGGCAGCCGGAGCCGGTGCACAGTTCGAGCACCGCGCCGACCTGCTCGGGATCGGCGACATACGGCTGCAGCCCGTCGTCGAGCAGTTCGCCGATGAACGAGCGCGGCACGATCACGCGTTCGTCGACGTAGAAGCGGTGGCCATGCATCCACGCTTCATGCGTGAGGTACGCGGCCGGCACGCGGTCGGCCGCGCGTCGTTCGATCACCGCGAGCACGGCCGCGATTTCGTCGGGCAAGAGGCGCGCGTCCATGAACGGCTCGAGCGTGTCAAGCGGCAGGTCAAGCGTGTGCAGCACGAGGTAGGCCGCTTCATCGTACGCGTTGTCGGAACCATGACCGAACGCGAGCTTCGCTTTCGAGAAGCGCGTGACCGCGTAGCGCAGCAGGTCGCGGACTGTGGCAAAAGGTGTCGTCATGCGAGGCTCCGTCAGGCGATCAGTTGTTCGAGCACGCGTCGGTACACGTTCTTCAGCGGGTCGACGAAGCGCACTTCGATGTGCTCGTCGATCTTGTGGATGCTGCCGTTCGGCGGGCCGAACTCGATCACCTGCGGGCAGATGCGCGCGATGAAGCGGCCGTCCGACGTGCCGCCCGTCGTCGACAGCTCGGTCGTGATGCCGGTCTCGGTGCGGATCGCGTGTTCCAGCGCGCCCGACAGTTCGCCGCGCGGCGTGAGGAACGGCAGGCCGCTCACCGACCACTTCAGCGTGTATTCGAGGCCGTGCTTGTCGAGGATCGCGTGCACGCGGGCCTGCAGGCCTTCGACGGTGCTCGCGGTCGAGAAGCGGAAGTTGAACAGCAGGTCGGCGTGGCCGGGGATCACGTTGGTCGCGCCGGTGCCGGCGTGCAGGTTTGACACCTGCCAGGTGGTCGGCGGGAAGTATTCGTTGCCGGCGTCCCATTGCTCGGCGGCGAGCTCGGCGAGCGCCGGCGCGAGCAGGTGGATCGGGTTCTTCGCGAGGTGCGGATAGGCAATGTGGCCTTGCACGCCCTTGATGACCAGTTCGCCGGACATCGACCCGCGGCGGCCGTTCTTGACGACGTCGCCGAGCTCGGCCGTCGACGTCGGCTCGCCGACGATGCAGTAGTCGAGCCGCTCGCCGCGTGCCTGCAGCAGCTCGACGACCTTCACGGTGCCGTCGGTGGCCGGGCCTTCCTCGTCGCTCGTGATCAGGAACGCGATCGTGCCGCGGTGGTCCGGATGCGCCGCGACGAATTCCTCGGAGGCGACGACGAACGCCGCGAGCGATGTCTTCATGTCGGCCGCGCCGCGGCCGTACAGCTTGCCGTCGCGATGGGCGGGGACGAACGGCGGCGAGGTCCACTGTTCGAGCGGGCCGGTCGGCACGACGTCGGTGTGGCCCGCGAACGCGAGCAGCTTGCCGTCGCGGCCGTCGGTGCCACGCTTGACGGCCCACAGGTTGGTCACGCCGTGCGACGCGATGGTCTCGCATTCGAAGCCGAGCGCGGCGAGGCGCTCGGTCATGATCTGCTGGCAGTGCTGGTCGTCGGGCGTCACGGACGCGCGGGCGATCAGCTGTTCGGTAAGGGCTAGGGTGGCGGACATGGTTCGGACCACTTTCGATAAAAAATGCCGGCACGGGGGCCGGCAGCGACAGGGCGTCGGGCGGCGCCCGTGGGCGCAGCGGTAACCCTATGCGGCAAACAGCGCCGCGTATTGATCGGCCACGAAGCCGAGCGATTTCACACGGCCGTTGACGACGAGCACGGGGCGCTTGATGACCGACGGCTTGTGGATCATCAGTGCGACCGCGCCGGTCTTCGTTTCGGCAGCCGCCTTCATCGCGTCGTCCAGGCCGCGCCACGTGGTGCCGCGCTTGTTCACGAGCGCGTCGAGCGACACGTCCTTCAGCCAGTCTTCGATCAGCGGCGCGCTGACGCCGAGCTTCTTGAAATCGTGGAACTCGAATTCGACGCCGTGATCGTCGAGCCATACGCGGGCCTTCTTCACGGTGTCGCAGTTCGGAATGCCGTAGACGACCACGGTGTGCGGCTTTGCCATCAGTCGCCTCGCAGCAGCTCGTTCAGGCCGACCTTCGCACGCGTCTTCGCGTCGACCTTCTTGACGATCACCGCGCAGTACAGGCTGTGCGAGCCGTCCTTCGACGGCAGGTTGCCGGCGACGACGACCGAGCCGGCCGGGATGCGGCCGTAGCTGACTTCGCCCGTCTCGCGATCGTAGATCTTCGTGCTCTGGCCGAGGTACACGCCCATCGAGATCACCGAGTTTTCCTCGACGATCACGCCTTCGACGACTTCCGAGCGCGCGCCGATGAAGCAGTTGTCTTCGATGATGACCGGGTTCGCCTGCAGCGGCTCGAGCACGCCGCCGATACCGACGCCGCCCGACAGGTGCACGTTCTTGCCGATCTGCGCGCACGAACCGACCGTGGCCCACGTGTCGACCATCGTGCCTTCGTCGACGTACGCGCCGATGTTGGTGTACGACGGCATCAGCACGACGTTCTTCGCGATGAACGAGCCGCGGCGCGCGATGGCCGGCGGGACGACGCGGAAGCCGCCCGCGGCGAAGTCTTCGGCCGTGTAGTTCGCGAACTTCGACGGCACCTTGTCGTAGAACTGCGAGTAGCCGCCGGCCGGCATCGGCGCGTTGTCCTCCAGGCGGAACGACAGCAGCACGGCCTTCTTCAGCCACTGGTGGACCGTCCAGTTGCCGTCGATTTTCTCGGCGACGCGCAGTGCACCCTTGTCGAGCTGCTCGATCGCGTGAGCGACGGCTTCGCGGACGTCCGCGGGCGCGGCCTTCGGCGACAGCTCGGCGCGGTTTTCCCAGGCGGTATCGATGATTTGCTGAAGTTGTTGCGACATGTTCGTTTTCGCAGGAGATGGATGGAATTGATCGGGATGGACGTCTTACCGCGCGAGAGCGCGGCAGAAATCGACGATGCGTTGCGCGCCCTCGACGCATTCGGGGGTGCCCGCGACGAGCGCGATCCGGATGAAATCGCGGCCCGGGTTCGTGCCGTGCGCATCGCGCGCCAGGTACGAGCCGGGCAGAACCGTCACATTATAGTCGGCGTACAGGCGGCGGGCGAACTCGGTGTCCGACAGGCCGGTGCGCGACACGTTGGCCCACAGGTAGAACGCGGCGTCGGGCAGCTTCACGTCGATCACGTCGGCGAGCATCGGCGTGACCGTGTTGAACTTCTGCAGGTACAGCGCGCGGTTCTCGCGCACGTGCGCCTCGTCGTTCCATGCGGCGATGCTCGCGTGCTGCCAGACCGGCGACAGCGCGGCGCCGTGGTACGTGCGGTACAGCAGGAATTTCTTGAGCAGCGCGGCGTCGCCGGCGACGAAGCCCGAGCGCATGCCCGGCACGTTCGAGCGCTTCGACAGGCTCGACAGCATCACGAGCCGCTCGAAGCCGCGGCCGAGGCGGTGCGCGGCCTCGAGGCCGCCGAGCGGCGGCGCCGCTTCGTCGAAATAGATCTCGGAATAGCACTCGTCGGACGCGATCACGAAACCGTGACGGTCCGACAGCGCGAACAGCTCGCGCCAGTCGTCGAGCGTCAGCACGGCGCCCGTCGGGTTGCCGGGCGAGCACACGTACAGCAGCTGCGTGCGCGCCCACACGTCGTCGGGCACGGCCGCGTAGTCGCACGCGAAGTTGCGGGCCGGGTCGCTGTTCGCGAAATAGGGTTCGGCACCGGCGAGCAGCGCCGCGCCTTCGTAAATTTGATAGAAAGGATTCGGACAGAGTACGATCGCCTTCTTGCCGTCCGCGGACGGCCGTGCATCGATCACCGTCTGCGCGAGCGAGAACAGCGCTTCGCGCGAGCCCGACACCGGCAGCACCTGTGTGGCCGGATCGATCGCCGGCAGCCCGTAGCGGCGCTCGAGCCAGTGCGCGATCGACGTGCGCAGCGCGTCCGAGCCGGCCGTGGCCGGATACGACGCGAGCCCGTCGAGCGCGGCCACCACGGCGTCGCGGATCAGCGCCGGCGTCGCGTGTTTGGGCTCGCCGATGCCGAAGCTGATCGGTTTGAGGTCGCCGGAAGGCGTCACGTCCTTGAACAGGGCGCGCAGCTTTTCGAAGGGATAGGGCTGGAGCGAGTCGAGTCGAGGGTTCACGGGCGAAGCGGCCATCGCGGCCGGTTGGAGCGAAAGAAGCGGCGGGCGCGCCGCGCGGCTGCGAACGGGCGCCGGGGCGCGCGGCTCGCAACGGACGATTATAGCGTGACGCAATGCGGTCACGGCCTGCCGGAACGGCGGCCGGGCCGGTCGAATAAAGGGTGTCGAACCAAATGAACAACGCGGTACGCGGCAGCCTGCCGACGCTGGCCATCCTGATCGGCGCGTCGGTATGGGGCCTGATCTGGTATCCGCTGCGGATTCTCGCGTCGCTCGGCGTGACGGGCACGCTGGCCAGCGCGCTGACGAGCCTCGTCGCCTTCCTGTTCGTGGTCGTCGCGCGGCACCGCACGATCGCGACGCTGCGCTGGCACTGGGTGCTGCCGGGCATCGCGGTGACGGCCGGCGTGACGAATCTCGGGTTCGTATGGGGCACGATCCACGGCGAGGTGCTGCGCGTGATGCTGCTGTTCTACCTGACGCCGGCCTGGACCGCCATCTACGCACACTTCCTGCTGCGCGAGCGGCTGACCTGGGCCGGCGCGGGGCTCGCGGCGCTGTCGATCGGCGGCGCGATGCTGATGCTGTGGTCGCCGGCGCTCGGCTTGCCGCTGCCGGCCAACCCGGCCGAATGGGCCGGTCTCGCGGCCGGGCTGAGCTTCGCGATGAGCAACGTGCTGGTGATCAAGGCGAGCCGCGAGCTGCCCGACATGCGCGCGGAAATGCGCACCGCGACGCTGTTCGGCGGCGCGGCCGTGTTCGGCGCGATCGCGTCGCTGTTCGAAGGGCTGCCGGCCGCGCCGGCGAGCGGCCAACTGGGCGTGGCCGCACTGATCATCGCGGCGATTGGCGTGACGATGGCGTCGAACAACCTGCTCGTGCAGTACGGTCTCGCGCGCGTGCCGGCGAACCGCGCGTCGATCATCATGCTGTTCGAGATCGTGATCACCGCGCTGTCGGCGTGGGTGTTCGCGAACGAGCTGCCGAGCGCGCGCGAGTGGGCGGGCGGCGCGTGCATCATGCTCGCGACGTTGCTGTCGAGCCGGGTCCATCGTGCCGCGCCGGCACCGGACAAACCCGGCGACGGTCGGGACGGCACACGCGCGATGGTATGATGGAAGCCGTTTGCGGGGCCCAACGCTGGATGCGCGCGGCCCCGTTTTTGAATTCCGGGGCGCGTGGCGCGCAGGGGCTCTCCGGCCCCGCGCCGTGCGGCCCCGTCCGTTTCACACCTTCTTCACATCCGATACCGCCGTGCGTCTGAGCTCGATCAAACTCGCTGGCTTCAAATCCTTCGTCGATCCCACGCATTTCCAGGTTCCGGGCCAGCTTGTCGGCGTGGTCGGCCCGAACGGATGCGGCAAGTCCAACATCATCGATGCCGTGCGCTGGGTGCTCGGCGAGTCGCGTGCCTCCGAGCTGCGCGGCGAGTCGATGCAGGACGTGATCTTCAACGGTTCGACCGCCCGCAAGCCCGGCAGCCGGGCCAGCGTCGAACTGATCTTCGACAACTCCGACGGCCGCGCGGCCGGGCAGTGGGGCCAGTACGGCGAAATCGCCGTGAAGCGCGTGCTGACGCGCGACGGCACGTCGAGCTACTACATCAACAACCTGCCGGCGCGCCGCCGCGACATTCAGGACATCTTCCTCGGCACCGGCCTCGGGCCGCGTGCATACGCGATCATCGGGCAGGGCATGATCGCGCGGATCATCGAGGCGAAGCCGGAAGAGCTGCGCGTGTTCCTCGAGGAAGCCGCCGGCGTGTCGAAGTACAAGGAACGCCGCCGCGAAACCGAGAACCGCCTGCACGACACGCGCGAGAACCTGACGCGCGTCGAGGACATTGTCCGCGAACTCGGCGCGAACCTCGAAAAGCTCGAGGCGCAGGCGGTGGTCGCGACCAAGTACAAGGAACTCGTCGCCGACGGCGAGGAGAAGCAGCGCCTGTTGTGGCTGCTGCGCAAGAACGAGGCCGCCGGCGAGCAGCAGAAGCAGCAGCGCGCGATCGAACAGGCGCAGATCGACCTCGAGGCGCAGACGGCGAAACTGCGCGAAGTCGAGGCGCAGCTCGAGACGCTGCGGGTCGCGCACTATTCGGCGAGCGACGCGATGCAGGGCGCGCAGGGCGCGCTCTACGAGGCGAACGCCGAGGTGAGCCGCCTCGAAGCCGAGATCAAGTTCATCGTCGAATCGCGTAATCGCGTGCAGGCGCAGATCGCCGCGCTGAACGCGCAGCGCGAGCAGTGGCGCGCGCAGGCCGAGAAGTCGCAGGACGAGCTCGAGGAAGCCGAAGAGGCGCGCGCGATGGCCGACGAGAAGGCCGCGCTCGCCGAAGACAACGCGGCCGCGAAGCACGACGCGCTGCCGGCGCTCGAAGCGAAGTGGCGCGACGCGCAGGCGCAGCTCAACGACGAGCGCGCGCGGATCGCGCAGACGGAGCAGTCGCTGAAGCTCGAGGCCGCGCACCAGCGCAACGCCGATCAGCAGCTCCAGCAGCTTCAGCAGCGTCACGAGCGCCTGAAGAGCGAAGCGGGCGGGCTCGACGCGCCGGACGAAACGCAGCTCGAAGAGCTGCGCATGCAGTTGGCCGAGCAGGAAGAGATTCTCGCTGAAGCGCAGGCGCGCCTCGCCGACGCGCAGGAAACGGTGCCGCGCCTCGACGGCGAGCGCCGCGCCGCGCAGGAGCGCGTGCAGGCCGAAGCCGCGCAGATCCACCAGCTCGAAGCGCGCCTCGCCGCGCTGAAGCAGTTGCAGGAAAACGTGCAGACCGAAGGCAAGATCCAGCCGTGGCTCGACAAGCACGAGCTCGGCGCGCTGCCGCGTCTGTGGAAGAAGCTGCACGTCGAGGCCGGCTGGGAAGCGGCGCTCGAGGCCGTGCTGCGCGAGCGTCTTGCCGCGCTCGAAGTATCGAATCTCGACTGGGTGAAGGCATTCGCGACCGATGCGCCGCCCGCGAAGCTCGCGTTCTACGCGCCGCCCGCGGCCGGCGAGCCGCCCGCCGCGGTGGCCGGGCTGCGGCCGGTGCTGTCGCTCGTGCGCATCGACGACGCGGGCATCCGCGCGGTGCTGAACGACTGGCTCGGCAACGTGTACGTGGCCGACGACGTCGCGCAGGCGCTCGCGACGCGCACGCAGTTGCCGGCAGGCGGCGCGTTCGTCGTCAAGGCCGGCCATATCGTCACGCGCGTCGGCGTGCAGCTGTACGCCGCCGATTCGGAGCAGGCCGGGATGCTGGCCCGCCAGCAGGAAATCGAAAACCTGGCGCGCCAGGTGCGGGCGCAGGCGCTGCTCGCCGACGAGGCGCGCACGGCTGCCGTGCGGGCGGAAGCCGCACACACGCAGGCTACGCAGGCGCTCGGCGACGTGCGCGCGCAGGCCGAACGCGCGACGCAGCGCGTGCATGCGCTGCAGATGGACGTGCTCAAGCTCGCCCAGGCGCACGAACGCTATACGCAGCGCAGCACGCAGATCCGCGAGGAACTCGAGGAAATCGGCGCGCAGATCGAAGAGCAGCGTGCATTGCGCGCGGAGTCGGAAGCGAATTTCGAGCGCTTCGACGGCGAGCTCGCCGAACTGCAGGCGCGCTTCGAGGACAACCAGCTCGCGTTCGAGTCGCTCGACGAATCGCTGACGCAGGCGCGTCAGGAAGCACGCGACCTGGAGCGCGGCGCGAACGACGCGCGCTTCGCCGCCCGCAACGCGGTGACCCGGATCGACGAGCTCAAGCGCACGATCCAGGTCGCGCACGAGCAGAGCGAGCGCGTCGCCGCGTCGCTGGAAGACGCGCGCGCCGAACTCGAGACGATCAACGAGCAAACCGCGCACACGGGCCTGCAGGACGCGCTCGAGATTCGCGCGGCGAAGGAAGAAGCGCTGCAGGCCGCGCGGATCGAGCTCGACGACCTGACCGCGAAGCTGCGCGCGTCGGACGAGCAGCGGCTCGTCGCCGAGCGTTCGCTGCAGCCGCTGCGCGACCGCATCACCGAACTGCAGCTGAAGGAGCAGGCCGCGCGCCTGGCCGTCGAGCAGTTCGCCGAGCAGCTCGCAGCCGCCGAGGTCGACGAAACCGCGCTGGCCGCGAAGCTGACGCCGGATCTCAAGCCGTCGTACCTGCAGGGCGAAGTCACGCGCCTGAACAACGCGATCAACGCGCTCGGCCCGGTGAACATGGCCGCGCTCGACGAGCTAAAGGCCGCGAGCGAGCGCAAGGTGTTCCTCGACGCGCAATCGGCCGACCTGATCGACGCGATCACGACGCTCGAGGACGCGATCCACAAGATCGACCAGGAAACCCGCACGCTGCTGCAGGGCACCTTCGACGAGGTCAACCGTCATTTCAGCGACCTGTTCCCGCGCCTGTTCGGCGGCGGCCAGGCGAAGCTGATCATGACGGGCGACGAGATTCTCGATGCCGGCGTGCAGGTGATGGCGCAGCCGCCGGGCAAGAAGAACGCGACGATTCACCTGCTGTCGGGCGGCGAGAAGGCGCTGACCGCGACCGCGCTCGTGTTCGCGATGTTCCAGCTGAACCCGGCGCCGTTCTGTCTGCTCGACGAGGTCGACGCGCCGCTGGACGATGCGAACACCGAGCGTTTCGCGAATCTCGTGCGCGCGATGTCGGACAAGACGCAGTTCCTGTTCATCTCGCACAACAAGATCGCGATGGAAATGGCACAGCAGCTGATCGGCGTGACGATGCAGGAGCAGGGCGTGTCGCGGATCGTGGCGGTGGACATGGAAACCGCCGCGGGTTTTGCCCAGAATTGACGTTTGACGAAACCGGACCGCGTTCGCGCGGCGCACGAGCGCCCGTTCGCGGTCCCGACGAAAAAGAATTGCTGATGGAGCGTGCATGGACGAGTTGACACTCGGTTTGATCGGCGCGGGCGCCGTCGTGGTGGGCGGCGTCGTGGTCTACAACGCATGGCAGGGCGCGAAAGTGCGGCGCAGGATGCCGCGCCCGATGCCGGAGGAAGCGGCCGAGGCGATGAACCGCCCCGAGCGCGACGAAGAGTTGCCGTTCATCGAACCGGTGCGTCAGCCGGTGCGCCGCGAGCCCGCGGCACCGGTCGCGGCGGCGCCGGCGGCTGCGGCCGACGCCGCGCGCGTCGAGCCGACGTTCGGCGGGGCCGCCGGCGGCGCGGCGCCGGCCGATACGCCGGCCGACCTGCAGGCCGAGGCGACGGGTGTCGACACGTCGGCCGAATCGACCGAACCGGTTGCCGGTGAAGAAGCCGTGCCCGCCGCCGCACACGAAGCGGCGGCCGAACAGGCCGAGCCGACCGAACCGGTGATGCCGGCCGCGACGACGGTCTCGTCGGCGCCGCCTGCGATCGTCGACCGCCGGATCGACTGCATCGTGCCGATCCGCCTCAACGGCCCGCTGCCGGGCGACAAGATCCTGCCGGTCGCGCAGCGGCTGCGCCGCGCGGGCAGCAAGCCCGTGCACATCGAAGGCAAGCCGGAAGGCGGCCAGTGGGAGCTGCTGCAGAACGGCGTGCGCTACGAAGAGCTGCGCGCGGCTGCCCAGCTTGCGAACCGCAGCGGCGCGCTGAACGAGCTCGAATTCTCCGAATTCGTGACGGGCGTCCAGCAGTTCGCGGACGCGATCGACGGCGCGCCGGAATTCCCGGACATGATGGAAACGGTCGCGATGGCGCGCGAGCTCGACGCGTTTGCCGCGCAGTGCGACGCGCAACTGTCGATCAACGTGATGTCGGACGGTGCGCCGTGGTCGGCGAACTACGTGCAGGCGGTCGCGTCGCAGGACGGCCTGCTGCTGTCGCGCGACGGCACGCGCTTCGTGAAGCTCGACGCGAAGCAGAACCCGGTATTCATGCTGCAGTTCGGCGACACCAACTTCCTGCGCGACGATCTGACGTACAAGGGCGGCAACATGATCACGCTGGTGCTCGACGTGCCGGTGGCGGAAGAGGACATCCTGCCGTTCCGGCTGATGTGCGATTACGCGAAGTCGCTGTCCGAGCGGATCGGCGCACGCGTCGTCGACGATTCGCGCCGGCCGCTGCCGGAGTCGACGCTGGTCGCGATCGACCAGCAACTGATGAAGCTGTACGCGAAGCTCGAGGAAGCCGGCATCCCGGCCGGTTCGCCGATCACGCGTCGCCTCTTCAGCCAGTAACGCGATGGCCCGGACGGCGGTGTTTGGCGCCGTCGTCCGTCGCTGCGGCGCGCCCTGTTTCGTGTGCGCTGCAGCACGTCATCCGGCCCGCATTGCGTACCCCGCCGCGGCGTCAAACTGAGATAATCGGGCATCCGATTTTTCAGAACGACTCTGCCGCCAGCATGGCCCGAACCCAAGCCGAACCGCCAGCCAGCCAGCCCGACGCGCGCGCCGCGTGGCTGCGCGACCAACTCGAGCGGGCGAACTACGCCTATTACGTGCTCGACCAGCCGGATCTGCCCGACGCCGAATACGACCGGCTGTTCCGCGAGTTGCAGCAGCTCGAAACCGACCATCCCGAACTCGTGACGCCCGATTCGCCGACGCAGCGCGTCGGCGGCGAAGCGGCCGGCGGTTTCACGCCGGTCGTCCACGATGCGCCGATGCTGTCGCTGAACAACGGCTTCGCCGACGAGGACATCGTCGCGTTCGACAAGCGCGTCGCCGACGCGCTCGCCAAGACGACCGATCTCGCCGGCTCGGTGACCGACCCCGTCGAATATGCGTGCGAACTGAAGTTCGACGGCCTGGCGATCTCGCTGCGCTACGAGCAAGGCGTGTTCGTGCAGGCCGCGACGCGCGGCGACGGGACGACGGGCGAGGACGTGACCGAGAACGTGCGCACGATCCGCTCGATTCCGCTGAAGCTGAAGGGCAAGCACGTGCCGGCGGTGCTCGACGTACGCGGCGAGGTGCTGATGTTCAAGCGCGATTTCGCACGCCTGAACGAACGCCAGCGCGCGGCCGAGCAGCGCGAATTCGCGAACCCGCGCAACGCGGCGGCCGGCAGCCTGCGCCAGCTCGACTCGAAGATCACCGCGCAGCGGCCGCTGTCGTTCTTCGCGTACGGGATCGGCGTGCTCGACGGGATGCCGATGCCCGACACGCACAGCGCGCTGCTCGACTGGTACGAGTCGCTCGGCCTGCCGGTGAATCGCGAGCGCGCGGTCGTGCACGGCGCCGAAGGCTTGCTCGACTTCTTCCGCAAGGTCGGCGAGAAGCGCGAGTCGCTGCCGTACGACATCGACGGCGTCGTCTACAAGGTCAACCGGCGCGACGAGCAGGAGCGGCTCGGCTTCGTGTCGCGTGCGCCGCGCTTCGCGCTTGCGCACAAGTTCCCCGCGCAGGAAGCGCTGACGAAGCTCGTCGCGATCGACGTGCAGGTCGGCCGCACCGGTGCGATCACGCCGGTCGCGCGTCTTGAGCCGGTGTTCGTCGGCGGCGCGACCGTGACCAATGCGACGCTGCACAACGAGGACGAGGTGCGTCGCAAGGACATCCGGATCGGCGACACCGTGATCGTGCGGCGCGCGGGCGACGTGATTCCGGAAGTCGTCGGCGCGCTGCTCGACCGGCGCCCGGCGGATGCGGCCGAATTCGTGATGCCGACCGAATGCCCGGTGTGCGGCTCGAAGATCGAGCGCCTGCCGGACGAGGCGATCGCGCGCTGCACGGGCGGGCTGTTCTGCCCGGCGCAGCGCAAGCAGGCGCTATGGCATTTCGCGCAACGCCGCGCGCTCGACATCGATGGCCTCGGCGAGAAGATCATCGACCAGCTCGTCGAGCTGAATCTGGTGCGCACGCCGGCCGACCTGTTCAATCTGGGCTTCGCGACGCTGGCCGAACTCGACCGGTTCGCCGAGAAGTCCGCGCAGAACCTGATCGATTCGCTCGAGAAGGCCAAGCATACGACGCTCGCGCGCTTCATCTACGGGCTCGGCATCCGCCATGTCGGCGAATCGACCGCGAAGGATCTCGCGAAGCATTTCGGCTCGCTGACGCCGATCATGGACGCGTCGATCGAGGAACTGCTCGAAGTGAACGACGTCGGGCCGATCGTCGCCGAGTCGCTCCACCAGTTCTTCGCGGAGGAGCACAACCGGACCGTGATCGAGCAGTTGCGCGCGCCGGGCAAGGTCACGTGGCCCGAAGGGCCGCCCGCGCCGAAGGCGCCGCAGGGCGTGCTGGCCGGCAAGACGGTCGTGCTGACGGGCACGCTGCCGAATCTCACGCGCGATGCGGCGAAGGAGATGCTCGAAGCGGCGGGCGCCAAGGTGGCCGGTTCGGTATCGAAGAAGACGGATTACGTGGTCGCGGGCGCCGAAGCCGGCAGCAAGCTCGCGAAGGCCGAGGAACTCGGCATCCCCGTGCTGGACGAAGACGGTCTGCACCAACTCCTGGAGGGCAATACGCCATGATTCGCGAGATCCTGAAGATGGGCGATCCGCGCCTGCTCGAAATCGCCCAGCCGGTCGAGCGGTTCGATACACCCGAGCTGCACGAGATCGTCGCGGACATGTTCGAGACGATGCACCACGCGAACGGCGCGGGGCTGGCCGCGCCGCAGATCGGCATCGGGCTGCAGATCATCATCTTCGGCTTCGGCAACAACAACCGCTACCCGGATGCGCCGCCGGTGCCGGAGACCGTGCTGATCAACCCGAAGGTCGAGTACCTGCCGCCGGAGATGGAAGAGGGCTGGGAAGGCTGCCTGTCGGTGCCGGGCATGCGCGGCGTCGTCAGCCGCTACGCGAAGGTGCGCTACAGCGGCTTCGACCAGTTCGGCCAGAAGATCGACCGAGTCGCCGAGGGGTTCCATGCGCGTGTGGTCCAGCATGAGTACGATCACCTGATCGGCAAGCTGTATCCGATGCGGATCACCGATTTCACGCGCTTCGGTTTCACCGAGGTGCTGTTCCCCGGGCTCGATCCGGCCGACGACGACTGATCATCCGCGCTTCCGCGAAAAAGAAAAAGCCCGCTTGAGCGGGCTTTTTCATTGGGTCGCGCGCCGGGTGCGCTTGAGGTCAGAACGTCTCGTCGGCGGACAGATAGCGCCATTGGCCTTGCGGCAGCGCGCCGAGCATCACGCGACCCATGCGCACGCGTTTCAGGCCGATCACGTCGAGGCCGACCAGTTCGCACATGCGGCGGATCTGGCGCTTCTTGCCTTCGCGCAGCACGAAGCGCAACTGCTCGCCGTTCTGCCAGCTCACCAGCGCGGGCTTCAGCGCGACGCCGTCGAGCTCGAGGCCGTGGCGCAGCTTCGCGAGCGATTCCGCCGGGAAGTGCTGGTCGATGTCGATCAGTCGCTCGCCGAAGCGCACGCGCACCAGGTATTCCTTGTCGATGTCCGACTGTTCGCCGATCAACTGCTTCGCGATCACGCCGTTCTGCGTCAGCACGAGCAGGCCGGTGGAGTCGATGTCGAGACGGCCGGCCGGTGCGAGTGCATGCAGGTGTTGCGGGGAGAAGCGCACCGGCGAATGGTCGCCGCTCCAGCGGTTCGCGCGCGTGATCAGCACGGCCGCGGGCTCGTAGCCGTCTTCCGCCTGACCCGACACGTAGCCGACCGGCTTGTGCAGCAGGATCGTCACTTGGGCGGCCTGCGCGGCGCTCGCACGCTCGTCGATCTCGATCTTCTGGTCGGCGCGCACCTTGGTGCCGAGCGTGTCGATGCGTTCGCCGTCGACGAGCACCCAGCCCTTCTCGATCCATTCGTCGGCTTCGCGGCGCGAGCACATGCCGAGTTCGGACATCCGCTTCGACAGGCGCATCAGGCCCGTTTCGTCGCCGTAGTCGACGTCGGCCGCCGCGCGCTTGACGGGTTGCGCGGTCTTCACCGCGCCGAACGAACGGCGCTCGCCGTCGCGCGCGGGGCGGGTCGGACGGTCGCCGAAGCTGCGCTTCGCGCCGTCGCCGGCGGGCTTGTCGCGGTAGGACGGGCGCTTGCTGTCGTCGCCACCTGCTGCACGGCGCGGACGCGTGTCGTCATCACGGCGGGGCGGGCGATCGGACGACGGACGGCGGTCGCCATAGCTGCGTTTCGTACCTTCGCCGGCCGCGTTGTCGCGATAGGACGGGCGCTTGCCTTCTTCAGCACCCGCACGGCGCGGACGCGTATCGTCATCGCGGCGAGCCGGTCGATCGGAAGACGTACGCCGATCGCCGAAGCT
>NZ_BBSK01000023.1:0-47632 GCF_001319805.1 Burkholderia sp. E168m22 | reverse complement strand
GTGCTGCCTTCGCACCCGCGCGACGCGGACGTGCATCGTCATCGCGGCGAGCCGGACGATCGGACGATGTGCGTCGATCGCCAAAACTGCGCTTCGCACCTTCACCGGCCGCGTTCTCGCGATACGGCGCGCGCGCGCCACGCTCGGCACCGCCGTCACGCGGTGCGCGCTTGGCCGGTGCGCGATCCGCGCCCGGACGCTCGGCGCCGGCCGCACCGCGCGGCTTGAACGAGCGCTCGCCGGTGGCGGCGGCCGCAGCGGGCGCCTTTTTCGGGCGGGCCGGCTTATCCCCCGCGGGCGGCGCGGCGGGGCGCACCGCCTTGCGGGCGACGAGGCTGCCGGAGCGGACAGGGGCGCGAGTCGGCGACGCCGGCTTCGGATTCTTGACGGTTAATTTGGTGCGCATAAACGCTGGGATTCATTCAGACTGCGATCGCACGCAGCAATTCGGTTTCGAGCTGGATCTGCAGGCGGTTGTCGGACAGGCCGGCGCCCGCGAGCAGGAAGATGTCTTCGACGCGCTCGCCGAGCGTATTGATCCGCGCCGCATGGACGCCGATCCGATGTTCGGCGAGTACGCGCGCGATCGAATAGAGAAGGCCCGGCCGGTCGTTGGCGGACACGGACAGGATGTAGTACTGACCACGCTCGTCGGCCCGCAGATCGACGCGCGGCGTGATCGGAAACGTCCGGGACAGCCTCGACAGGCGGCCCTTCGACGGTTCCGGCAGCGATGCGGTTTCGGCGAGCCGCGTCGCGAGCTGCTGCTCGACGAGATTCGCGATGTCGCGGTAACGCACGTCGCGTTCGGTCTGCGTGACGATGAAGTTGTCGAGCGCGTAGCCGTGCCGCGTCGTGCTGACGCGCGCATCGAGCACCGACAGCCCGTTGCGGTCGAAATACGCGCAGATGCCCGCGAACAGGTCGGGGCGGTCCTTCACGTACACGAGCACCTGCAGCGCGTCGCCGATCGGCGACGGCCGCGCGCGGACGATCGCGGTTTCGGCGTTCACGTGCCGGTACAGCACGCGCGTCTGCCACGCGATGTCGGCCGCGTCGTGACGCAGGAAGAAGCCGACGTCGAGCTGATCCCACAGCGCGCGGTGCGCGTCGTCGGGCACGGTTTCCAGGCGCAGCAGCGCGAGCGCCTGCTCCTGCCGCGACTTCAGCTCCGAATGCGCGTCGGGGTTCGCGCCGCCGAGCACCGCCAGCGTGATGCGGTACAGATCCTCGAGCAGCTTGCCCTTCCAGGTGTTCCACACCTTCGGGCTCGTGCCGCGGATATCGGCGACGGTCAGCAGGTAGAGGGCGGTGAGGTAGCGTTCGTTACCGACCACCTCGGCGAAGCGCTTGATGACCTCGGGGTCGCTCGTGTCCTGTTTCTGCGCGACCTGGCTCATCGTCAGGTGATGCTGGACGAGCCACACGATCAACGCCGCGTCGTCGCCGGCGATGCCGTGCTCACGGCAGAAGCGTCGCGCGTCGGCCATCCCGAGCGTCGAGTGATCGCCGCCGCGGCCCTTCGCGATGTCGTGGAACAGCGCCGCGACGTACAGCACCCACGGGCGCTCGAAGTTGCCGATCAGCTGGCTGCAGAACGGGTATTCGTGCGCATGCTCGGCCACCGCGAAGCGGCGAATGTTGCGCAGCACCATCAGGATGTGCTGGTCGACCGTGTACACGTGGTACAGGTCGTGCTGCATTTGGCCGACGATGCGGCGGAAGTTCAGCAGATAGCGGCCGAGCACGCTCGTCTGGTTCATCAGCCGGAATGCGTGCGTGATGCCTTCGGGCTGCTGCAGGATCCGCATGAACGTGGCGCGGTTCTGCGGATCGCGGCGCCACGCGTTGTTCATGATCTCGCGCGAGTTGTACAGCGCGCGCAGCGTGCGGGCGGACAGGCCCTTCACGCCGCGGGTCGTCTCATACAGCAGGAACGCTTCGAGGATCGCGTCGGGATGGCGCTCGAACACGCCGTCGTCGACGATCTCGAGCATCCCCTGTTTCTCGACGAAGCGATCGGCCGACAGCACGCGCGTGATGCCGCTCGTTGCGGGGAACAGCTGCGCCTCGATGTTCTGGATCAGGATCGTCGCGAGCTGCGTGACGGCTTTCGCGGCCCAGTAGTAGCGGCGCATCAGTTGCTCGCTCGCGCGCTTGGCCTGCGTCGGCTGATAGCCGAAGCTCTCGGCGGCCTGCGTCTGCAAGTCGAACACGAGCATGTCCTGGCGGCGCCCGGCGATCACGTGCAGCCGCGCGCGCAGCGTCTTCAGGAAGCCTTCGTTGCGGCGCAGCTCGCGCGCTTCGCGGTCGGTGATGAGGCCGCGCGTGTCGAGCTCGCGCCAGCTGCTGCCGAAGCCGGCGGCGCGCGCAATCCACAGGATCGTCTGCAGGTCGCGCAGCCCGCCGGGGCTTTCCTTCACGTTCGGTTCGAGGCTGTACGGCGTGTCCTGGAACTTCGCGTGGCGCTGGCGCATCTCGAGCACCTTCGCGGTGAAGAACGCACGGGCGTCGAGCGCTTCGTGGTAGCGCACGGTGAAGCGCTCGAACAGCGCGGTGCTGCCGACGATGCGGCGCGCTTCCAGCAGCGAGGTCTGCACCGTGACGTCCTGCGACGCCTCCTCGATGCACTGCGCGACCGTGCGCACGCTGCTGCCGATCTCGAGGCCGAGATCCCACGCCATCCCGATGAAGCGCTCGATGCGCGCGTCGAGCGCCGCGTCGTGCGCATCCGGCAGCAGCACGAGGATGTCGACGTCGGAATAGGGCGCGAGCTCGCCGCGCCCGTAGCCGCCGACGGCGACGAGCGCGAGCGTCGCGGGCAGTCCGCATTCGTCCCACACGCGCTTCAATGCATCGTCGGTGAGTTTCGACAGCGCGTGCATCAGCGACGCGACGTTCGCCGCGTGGCGAAAGCGCTCCAGCATCTCCGTCTTGGCGGCCTTGAATTCGGCGCGCCGCGACAGCGCTTCGGGCGAGGGGGCAGCGTGAGCGCTCATGGGCGGCCGTTCAGGTGCGGAGTGGGGCGGGCTGGCGCGACGGCGCTCAGACGGCGGCGGCCGGTTGCGCGAACACGGGGCGCGCCGGCGTGCCGGCCGACACGGTCAGCACTTCGTAGCCGGTTTCGGTGACGAGCACCGTGTGCTCCCACTGCGCGGACAGGCTGCGGTCGCGCGTCTTGACCGTCCACTGGTCGGGCATCGTGCGGATGTCGCGTTTGCCGGCGTTGATCATCGGCTCGATCGTGAAGATCATCCCGGCCTTCAGTTCGATACCGGTGCCCGGGCGACCGTAGTGGACGACCTGCGGATCCTCGTGGAACACCGTGCCGATGCCGTGGCCACAGTATTCGCGCACGACGCTGTAGCCCTGTGCCTCCGCGTGCTTCTGGATCGCGTAGCCGATGTCGCCGAGGTGCGCGCCGGGCTTGACCTGGTCGATGCCGAGCCACATGCATTCGTAGGTGGTCTGCACGAGGCGCTTCGCGAGGATCGAACCCTCGCCGACGATGAACATCCGGCTGGTGTCGCCGAAGTAGCCGTTCTTGATCACGGTGATGTCGATGTTCAGCGCGTCGCCGTTCTTGATCACCTTCTCGCCGGGAATGCCGTGGCAGATCACGTCGTTGACCGAAATGCAGGTGGCCTTCGGGTACGGCGGATAGCCGGGCGGCTGGTAGTTCAGCGGCGCGGGGATCGTGCCTTGCTCGTTGAGCATGAACTCGTGGCAGAGGCGGTCGAGTTCGGCGGTCGTGACGCCCGCGACGACGTGCGGCGTGATGAAGTCGAGCACTTCGCTGGCGAGACGGCAGGCGACGCGCATCTCCGCGATATCGTGTTCGTTTTTGAGCGTAATAGCCATCGAGGTATGCCTGGAATGCGGTGAATTGACGGATTATCGCACCTTATGGCGGGCCTCGCAGCCCCTGCCGGCCGCGCGGATGCGGGTTTTCGCGGATTGTCCGACCTGCTGCCGCGCGGCAAGCGGAAGTGCCGCGCGACTTGAGAGCGGACAAATCCGCGTGCTATACTCTTTGGCTAAGTCGATATCCAAATTTGCCGTTGTGCCCCATTTCGGGGCGGCATCGCGGTGAAAGGCTTACGGCACGGGCGTTTTGCACGTGCCGAATCGCAAGCCGGCGCAACCAGGGTGCCGTCCGTGCGGAGTCCACGTCCTTCGAGGCGGGTTCGCGCGGCGGTACGGCAGCCGGCTTAAGACCCAACCCTCGTGGAGAATTTACATGGCAGTTACGATGCGCCAAATGCTGGAAGCGGGTGTCCACTTCGGTCACCAGACGCGCTTCTGGAACCCGAAGATGGCTCCGTTCATTTTCGGTCACCGCAACAAGATTCACATCATCAACCTCGAAAAGACGCTGCCGATGTTCACGGACGCACAGAAGTACGTGCGCCAGCTGGCAGCGAACCGCGGCACGATCCTGTTCGTCGGCACGAAGCGCCAGTCGCGTGACACGATTGCCCAGGAAGCGCAACGTGCGGGCATGCCGTACGTCAACGCACGCTGGCTCGGCGGCATGATGACCAACTTCAAGACGCTGAAGGTATCGATCAAGCGCCTGAAGGACATGGAAGCGGCCGTCGAATCGGGCGAAACCGAGAAGATGAGCAAGAAGGAAGCGCTGCTGTTCGAACGCGAAATCGCCAAGCTGCAGAAGTCGATCGGCGGCGTGAAGGACATGGGCGGCATTCCGGACGCAATTTTCGTCGTCGACGTCGGCTACCACAAGATCGCCGTCACGGAAGCGAACAAGCTGGGCGTGCCGGTCATCGCCGTGGTCGATACGAACCACTCGCCGGAAGGTGTGGATTACGTGATCCCGGGTAACGACGACTCGAGCAAGGCAGTCGCGCTGTACGCCGAAGGCGTGGCCGACGCGATCCTCGAAGGCCGCGCGAACGCGGTCAACGAAGTGGTCCAGGCCGCACGCGGCGACGACGAGTACGTCGAGGAAAACGCGTAACTGGCCCCGAGCCGGCGCAAAAAGGGGGCTCTCAACAGGCCCCCTTTTTTTAAGCTTGTGCGCCGGACCTGATCGCGCCGAATCGGCGCGGGTCCGGAAACGAATCTCGGCCGTTCGCGTCCAAGCGGGCGGCGTTGTGAATACAGACTCAAGGAGCGAATGATGGCGGCAATTACCGCAAGCATGGTGGCAGAACTGCGCGCGAAGACCGACGCACCGATGATGGAGTGCAAGAAGGCGCTGACGGAAGCCGACGGCGATCTGGCCAAGGCTGAAGAACTGTTGCGCGTCAAGCTCGGCAACAAGGCGAGCAAGGCCGCATCGCGCGTGACGGCAGAAGGCGTCGTCGCATCGTTCGTCGGCGGCAACGCAGGCGCGCTGGTCGAACTGAACTGCGAAACCGACTTCGTCGCGAAGAACGACGACTTCCTCGCGTTCTCGAAGACGGTCGCGGAACTCGTCGCGACGCAGAACCCGGCCGACGTGGCCGCGCTGTCGGCGCTGCCGCTCGAAGGCTCGACCGTCGACGCAGTGCGTCTGGCGCTGATCGGCAAGATCGGCGAGAACGTGTCGATCCGCCGTTTCGTCCGTTTCGAAACCGCGAACAAGATCGCCACGTACCTGCACGGCGCGCGTATCGGCGTGATCGTCGAGTACACGGGTGCGGAAGAGCAGGTCGGCAAGGACGTCGCGATGCACATCGCCGCGATGAAGCCGGTCGCGCTGTCGTCGGCCGACGTGCCGGCTGAACTGATCGACACGGAACGCCGCGTCGCCGAGCAGAAGGCCGCGGAATCGGGCAAGCCGGCCGAAATCGTCGCCAAGATGGTCGACGGCAGCGTCCAGAAGTACCTGAAGGAAGTGTCGCTGCTGAACCAGACGTTCGTGAAGAACGACAAGCAGACGATCGAGCAGATGCTGAAGGCAGCGAATGCGACGGTGCAGAAGTTCGCGCTGTTCGTCGTCGGCGAAGGCATCGAGAAGCGCCAGGACGACTTCGCCGCCGAAGTGGCCGCGCAAGTCGCAGCAGCAAAGCAGCAGTAAGCAGTCAGGCAGCATCCGCGGCGGGCGTCCGCTCCGCCGCGGCCGGCGGCGCCGCCGGCCGGCCGGGAACCCCGGTCCGGTCGTCGGCGCTTGCCCGAATCAGTATTTCGCCCCTACAGTTCGTGGTTGTCATCCTCTCGTCGCTCGGAAGCCCCTATGTCCAATGCCTATAAACGCGTCCTCCTCAAACTCTCCGGCGAAGCGCTGATGGGCGACGATGCCTTCGGCATCAATCGCGCGACGATCGAACGGATGGTGGCCGATATCGCCGAAGTCGTGCGTCTCGGGACGCAGCTCGCGGTCGTGATCGGTGGCGGTAATATTTTCCGTGGTGTCGCGGGCGGCGCGGCCGGCATGGACCGCGCGACGGCCGACTACATGGGGATGCTGGCGACGATGATGAACGCGCTGGCGCTGCAGGACGCGATGCGCCACGCCGGCATCGAGGCGCGCGTGCAGTCCGCGCTGCGCATGGACCAGGTCGTCGAGCCGTACATCCGGCCCCGCGCGATCCGTCAGCTCGAGGAAGGCCGCGTCGTGATCTTCGCGGCCGGCACCGGCAACCCGTTCTTCACGACGGATACCGCCGCCGCGCTGCGCGGTTCGGAAGTGGGCGCCGAAGTCGTGCTGAAGGCGACCAAGGTCGATGGCGTATATTCTGCCGATCCGAAGAAGGATCCGTCGGCCACGCGTTACACGACGATCAGCTTCGACGAGGCGATCAGCCGCAACCTGCAGGTGATGGACGCGACGGCGTTTGCGCTGTGCCGCGACCAGAAGCTGCCGATTCGCGTGTTTTCGATCAACAAGCCGGGCGCGCTCAAGCGCATCGTGCTGGGCGAGGACGAAGGTACGCTCGTCCACGTGTAAACTCCCGCGGATGCGGGCGACCGGCCGCGGCGCGCGACATGCGCCGGGCGGGGCTCGTGTTCTTTGAAGGTTTGAAGGTTCGGAGGTTGAAATGAGTGTCGCTGATGTCAAGAAGGGCGTCGAGCAAAAGATGCAGCGCTCGATCGAAGCGTTCAAGAACGATCTGGCCAAGATCCGTACGGGCCGTGCACACACCGGTCTGCTCGATCACGTGCAGGTCGACTACTACGGCTCGATGGTGCCGATCTCGCAGGTCGCGAACCTGACGCTCGTCGACGCGCGCACGATCGGCGTGCAGCCGTGGGAAAAGAACATGGTCGCGAAGGTCGAGAAGGCCATCCGCGAAGCCGATCTGGGCCTGAATCCGGCAACGACCGGCGACCTGATCCGCGTGCCGATGCCCGCGCTGACGGAAGAGCGCCGCCGCGAGCTGACCAAGGTCGTGAAGAGCGAAGGCGAAACGGCCAAGGTCGCGATCCGCAACCTGCGCCGCGACGCGAACGAAGCGCTGAAGAAGCTCGTGAAGGACAAGGAAATCTCGGAAGACGACGAGCGCCGCGCGAGCGACGACGTGCAGAAGCTGACCGACAAGCACGTTGCCGAAATCGACAAGCTCGTGCAGACCAAGGAAGCCGAGATCATGACGGTCTGACGACCGTCCTCGCGCGCCGCCTTCTTCCCGCATTACTGTCTCAACGGCCATGACCTATACCAGCTCTACCGTTCGCGTGCCTGACGTCGGTGTCGTGCCGCGTCACATCGCGATCATCATGGACGGCAATGGCCGTTGGGCGACCGAACGCCGCTTGCCGCGCGTCGCGGGGCACACCCGGGGCGTCGATGCCGTGCGGGCGGTAGTCGAAGGCTGCGCGCGCGCCGGCGTCGAATACCTGACGCTGTTCGCGTTCAGTTCGGAAAACTGGCGCCGGCCGAACGACGAAGTGTCGTTCCTGATGCGGCTGTTCATCACCGCGCTCGAGCGCGAAGTGGGCAAGCTGCATGCGAACGGGATCCGCCTGCGTGTCGTCGGCGATCTCGACCGTTTCGAGCCGCGCATCCGCGAGCTGATTCGCCGTGCCGAAACCAAGACGGCGCGCAATACCCGTCTGACGCTCACCATCGCGGCCAACTACGGCGGCCGATGGGACATCCTGCAGGCGACGAAGAAGCTCGTCGAGCAGGCCGTGCGCGAAGGCCGCGAGGTCGAGGTGACCGAGGACGCATTCGCGCCGCACCTGGCGATGGCCTACGCGCCGGAGCCCGATCTCTTCATCCGCACCGGCGGCGAGCAACGCGTCAGCAACTTCCTGCTGTGGCAGCTCGCGTACGCCGAATTCTATTTCACCGACAAGTACTGGCCGGATTTCGACGGCGCGGCACTGGCCGACGCGATGGCGTCGTATACCGAGCGCGAGCGCCGTTTCGGGCGCACGAGTGCGCAGCTCGAACCGCAATCGCAGAACGCCGACTCCCTTTCATGTTGAAAACCCGTGTGATCACGGCGATCGTGATGCTGGCAGTGCTGCTGCCGGTGACGCTGTTCGCGCCGCTCGCCGGGTTCGGCGCACTGATCGGCGTCGTGCTGGTGTTTGCCGCGTGGGAATGGGCGCGCCTGCTGAAGCTCGGCGGCGCCGGTCCGGTCGTCTATGCGCTCGTCGCGGCGCTCGCGCTCGCAGCCACCGCGCCGCTCGGCGTCGATGCGGCTGCGTCCCGTCCCCTTTTCATGGCGGCCGGCGTGTTCTGGCTGCTGGTCGGCCCGTTCGCGCTGCGGCGCAAGCCCGCACTCGCGGGCGGCGTCTGGCGCCCGTTCCTGCTGGCCGCCGGCCTGGTCGTGTTTGCCGCCTGCTGGCACGCGCTCGTGGCAGCCCGCGCGCAGGGCGTGCCGTTCGTGCTGTCGCTGCTTCTCGTCGTCTGGCTGGCCGATATCGGCGCATACTTCGCGGGCAAGGCCTTCGGAAAGCGTAAACTGGCCATCACGATCAGCCCCGGCAAGAGCTGGGAAGGCGCGATCGGCGGCTGGTTCGCGGTGATGGTCGTCGCCGGTGTCGCGATGGCCGTGCACGCATTCGAACCGACCCTGTTTTCTGCATTTGCCGCGCGCTACGGGATGCCCGGTGCGTGGGCCGCGCTGACGCTGCTGGTTGCCTACAGCGTGATCGGCGACCTGTTCGAGTCGCTGCTGAAGCGGCAGGCGGGCGTGAAGGATTCGAGCGGACTGCTGCCGGGCCACGGCGGCGTGCTCGATCGTGTCGACGCGCTGCTGCCGGTGCTGCCGCTCGCGATGCTGCTGCTTGGTTAAACCATTATTCCTGTTATGCAAAAACGTCTGACATTGCTCGGTTCCACGGGCTCGATCGGAGACAGCACGCTCGACGTGGTCGCGCGCCATCCCGAGCGCTTCTCGGTCTACGCGCTGACCGCGCACCGCAACGGCGACAAGCTCGTCGAGCAGTGTCTGCGCTTCGCGCCTGAGGTGGCGGTGGTCGGCGATGCCGCAACCGCCGCGCACGTCGACGCGAAACTGCGCGCGGCGGGCAGCAAGACGGTCGTGCTGCACGGGCCGCAGGCGCTCGTCGACGTGTCGAAGAGCGACGGCTGCGACACGGTGGTCGCGGCGATCGTCGGCGCGGCCGGCCTCGCGCCGAGCTTGGCGGCCGCACGCGCCGGCAAGCGGATTCTGCTCGCGAACAAGGAAGCGCTCGTGATGTCGGGCGCGATCTTCATGGACGCCGTGCGCGACCATGGCGCGATCCTGCTGCCGGTCGACAGCGAGCACAACGCGATCTTCCAGTGCATGCCGCGCGACGCGGCCGAGCACGGCGGGATCTCGAAGATCATCCTGACCGCGTCGGGCGGGCCGTTCCGCACGCGCGAGCCGGCCACGCTCGTCGACGTGACGCCGGACGAGGCGTGCAAGCATCCGAACTGGGTGATGGGCCGCAAGATCTCGGTCGATTCCGCGACGATGATGAACAAGGGCCTCGAGGTGATCGAGGCGCACTGGATCTTCGGGCTGCCGGGCGACCGGATCGACGTGCTGATCCATCCGCAGAGCGTGATCCATTCGCTCGTGTCGTACCGCGACGGCTCGGTGCTCGCGCAGCTCGGCAACCCCGACATGCGCACGCCGATCGCCCACGCGCTCGCATTCCCCGAGCGCGTCGACGCGGGCGTCGACCAGCTCGACCTCGCGCAGATCGCCCAGCTGTCGTTCGAGAAGCCCGATTACGCGCGCTTCCCGTGCCTCGCGCTCGCGCTGAAGGCACTCGAGGAAGGCGGTATCGCGAGCGCCGCATTGAACGCGGCGAACGAAGTGGCGGTCGAAGCATTTCTCGAGCGCCGGATCGGCTTCATGGCGATCGCGGCGACGGTCGACGCCGTGCTCAACACGCTGCCGAACCGCGCGCCCGACGGGCTCGACGACGTCCTCGCGGCGGATGCCGAGGCTCGCCGCCTCGCCGCCGCGATCATTGCGAAAGCGCCTGCGCCACGCGTGGAGCGTACTGTCTGAATGGGGTGCTCATGAACGTGCTGGTCGAACTGGTCGCGTTTGCGGTGGCGATCGGGGTACTGGTCGTCGTGCATGAGTACGGACATTATCGCGTCGCGCGCTGGTGCGGCGTGAAGGTGCTGCGTTTCTCGATCGGCTTCGGCCAGCCCATCGCGCGCTGGGTCAGCCGCAGGACGGGCACCGAGTGGACGCTGTCCGTGCTGCCGCTCGGCGGCTACGTGAAGATGCTCGACGAGCGCGATCCGGGCCCGGGCGGTGTCCCGGCCGAAGAGCTCGGCCAGGCATTCAACCGCCAGTCGGTCTACAAGCGCATCGCGATCGTCGCGGCCGGGCCGATTGCAAACTTCCTGCTGGCAATCGCACTGTTTTCCCTCGTATTCGCCACCGGCGTGACCGAGCCGACCGCGATCGTCGCGCCGCCGGCCGCCGGCACCGCAGCGGCTCGCGCGGGCTTCGACGGCAGCGAGACGGTCGTGTCGATCCGCAACGCGCAGGGCGGCGAGTCCGAGCCGGTGCGATCGTGGTCGGACCTGCGCTGGAAGCTGCTGTCGGCCGCGTTCGACCATCGCGAGGTCGTGCTCGGCGCGCGCGACGGCAATGCGACGTTCGACTTCCGCGTCGACCTCCGCAACGTGCCCGACAGCCAGCTCGACGACGACTTCATGGCCCATCTGGGCTTCGAGGCCGGCGGCGGCACGTTGTCGGTCGCGTCGGTGCAGCCGGGCAGCGCGGCGGAGCAGGCCGGCCTGAAGGTCGGCGACAAGCTGGTGGCGCTCGACGGCAAGCCGATCGGCGGCGCGGCGCGTTTCATCGATACGGTGAAGCACCATGCGGGCCAGCCGCTCGAGCTGCGGATCGAGCGCAATGGCGCCGCACAGACGGTGTCGATCGTGCCGCAGATGCAGCGTGACGACGAATCGGGGCAGCAGATCGGCCGTATCGGCGCCGCGCTGTCGATGCACGCGCCATCGGTGGACGTGCGCTACGGGCCGATCGAGAGCCTGCGGCTCGGCGCGCACCGCACGTGGGACATTTCCGTGTATTCGCTGAAGATGTTCGGGCGGATGATCACGGGCAACGCGTCGCTGAAGAACCTGTCCGGCCCGGTGACGATCGCCGACTACGCAGGCAAGAGCGCGCGGCTCGGTCCGTCGGCGTTCCTGTCGTTCCTCGCCCTTGTCAGCATTAGCCTTGGCGTCCTGAACTTGTTGCCGATTCCCGTTTTGGACGGGGGGCATCTGTTATATTATGCGGTTGAAGCCGCGACCGGGAAAGCCGTCTCGGAGCGCTGGCAGCTGATTCTGCAAAGAGCCGGGTTGATCTGCATCGTCGCGTTGTCGGCGATCGCGCTGTTCAACGATCTGGCTCGGTTAATCCATTTCTGAAGCGTCAGGCGGCGGCCGCTGGCCAGCCGCCCGATTTGATGCAGCTAAATATTGGGGATGCATGTTGTTCAAACCTCATCGCTTTGTACCTAAGACAGTTGCAGCGGCCGCGCTCGCCGCGCACGGCCTCGCGGCGCATGCAGCGGCACCGTTCGTGGTGCAAGACATCAAGATCGAGGGGCTGCAGCGCGTCGAAGCGGGTTCGGTGTTCGCCTATCTGCCGATCAAGCAGGGCGATACCTTCACGGACGACAAGGCATCCGAAGCAATCCGCGCGTTGTACGCGACGGGCTTTTTCAACGACGTGCGCGTCGCCACGCAGGGCAACGTCGTGATCGTGCAGGTGCAGGAGCGTCCGGCCATCGCGTCGATCGACTTCACCGGCACGAAGGAATTCGACAAGGACAACCTGACCAAGGCGCTGCGCGCGGTCGGCCTCGCCGATGGCCGCTACTACGACAAGGCGCTCGTCGACAAGGCGGAGCAGGAGCTCAAGCGCCAGTACCTGACGCGCGGCTTCTATGCGGCCGAGGTCAAGACGACGATCACGCCGGTCGACGCGAACCGCGTGTCGATCCTGTTCGCGGTGGCCGAAGGACCGAGCGCGAAGATCCGCCAGATCAACTTCATCGGCAACAAGGCGTTCAGCACCAGCACGCTGCGCGACGAGATGCAGCTGTCGACGCCGAACTGGTTCTCCTGGTACACGAAGAACGACCTGTACTCGAAGGAAAAGCTCACGGGCGACCTCGAGGCCGTGCGCTCGTACTACCTGAACCGCGGTTACCTCGAGTTCAACATCGAGTCGACCCAGGTGTCGATCTCGCCGGACAAGAAGGACATGTACCTGACGGTCACGCTGCACGAAGGCGAGCCGTACACGGTGTCGGGCATCAAGCTGTCGGGCAACCTGCTCGATCGCGAGGCCGAGCTCAACAAGCTGATCAAGATCAAGCCGGGCGACCGCTTCTCGGCCGAAAAGCTGCAGCAGACCACCAAGTCGATCGTCGACAAGCTCGGTGAATACGGTTACGCATTCGCGACCGTCAACGCGCAGCCGGACATCGACCAGGCGAACCACAAGGTGAACCTGAACCTCGTCGTCGATCCGAGCCGCCGTGTGTACGTGCGCCGCATCAACGTGGTCGGCAACACACGCACGCGCGACGAAGTGGTGCGCCGCGAGATGCGCCAGCTCGAAAGCTCGTGGTTCGACTCGAACCGCCTCGCGCTGTCGAAGGACCGCGTGAACCGCCTCGGCTACTTCACCAACGTCGACGTGACGACGGTGCCGGTCGAAGGCACGAACGACCAGGTCGACGTGAACGTGAAGGTCGACGAAAAGCCGACCGGCGCGATCACGCTGGGTGCCGGCTTCTCGTCGACGGACAAGGTCGTGCTGTCGGCCGGCGTGTCGCAGGACAACGTGTTCGGTTCGGGCACGAGCCTGTCGGTGAACGTCAACACCGCGAAGAGCTACCGCACGCTGACCGTCACGCAGGTCGACCCGTACTTCACGGTCGACGGCATCAAGCGGATCACCGACGTCTTCTACCGCACGTACCAGCCGCTCTACTATTCGACGAGCTCGAGCTTCCGGATCATCAGCGCGGGCGGCAACCTGAAGTTCGGCATTCCGTTCTCGGAAGTCGATACCGTCTACTTCGGCGCGGGCTTCGAGCAAAACCGCCTGGACGTCGATTCGAACACGCCGCAGAGCTACCAGGATTACGTGAACGAGTTCGGCCGCGTGTCGAACACGGTGCCGCTGACGGTCGCATGGTCGCGCGACGCGCGTGACAGCGCGCTGATTCCGAGCCGCGGCTACTTCACGCAGGCGAACATGGAGTACGGCGTGCCGGTCGGCAAGATCCAGTACTACAAGGCCGACCTGCAGGCGCAGTACTACTATTCGTTCTCGCGCGGCTTCATCCTGGGCCTGAACCTGCAAGGCGGCTACGGTAACGGTATCGGCAACCCGTACCCGATCTTCAAGAACTACTACGCGGGCGGTATCGGCTCCGTGCGTGGCTACGAGCCGAGCTCGCTGGGCCCGCGCGACACGAAGACGAACGACCCGATCGGCGGTTCGAAGATGCTGGTCGGCAACATCGAACTGACGTTCCCGCTGCCGGGCACGGGTTACGACCGCACGCTGCGCGTGTTCACGTTCCTCGACGGCGGTAACGTGTGGGGCAATGCGCCGGGCGGCACGAGTACGGGCGCCAACGGCCTGCGTTACGGCTACGGTGTGGGTCTCGCGTGGATCTCGCCGATCGGCCCGCTGAAGCTGAGCCTGGGCTTCCCGCTGCAGAAGCACGAAGGCGACCAGTACCAGAAATTCCAGTTCCAGATCGGGACGGCGTTCTGACCGAACGCATGACAACAGCAACGAGAGGGTAATTTTGCTAACCGGTAAGTTTTCGAAACGAGTGATGTGCGCGCTGACCGTTGCGCTGGCCCTGGGCGCGGCAACGGTGCACGCACAGGACGTCGCCCGCATCGCGGCGGTCAATTCGGATCGGATCCTGCGCGAGTCGGCGCCCGCCAAGGCGGCGCAGACGAAGCTCGAAGCCGAGTTCGCGAAGCGTGACAAGGATCTGCAGGACCTGGCGGCGCGTCTGAAGTCGATGTCCGATTCGCTGGACAAGAACGGCGCGTCGCTGTCGGCGGCCGATCGCGCGCAGAAGCAGCGCGATCTGGCGCAGCTCGACACCGACTTCCAGCGCAAGCAGCGCGAGTTCCGCGAAGACCTGAACCAGCGTCGCAACGAAGAGCTGGCGGCCGTGCTGGAAAAGGCGAACAAGGTCATCAAGCAGATCGCCGAGCAGCAGAATTACGACCTGATCGTGCAGGAAGCCGTGTACGTCAGCCCGCGCATCGACATCACCGACAAGGTGCTCAAGGCGCTCGCGTCCGGCTCGACGAACTGAACGGAGCAGACGACGAATGGCATTGACGCTTGAGGAACTCGTAAAACGGTTCGGCGGCGAGATCGCCGGCGACGCACAGTGCAAGGTGGGCGGGCTCGCACCGCTCGACCAGGCGGGCCCTCAGCAGCTCGCGTTCCTCGCGAACCCGAAGTACCTGTCGCAGGTCGAGTCGACCCGCGCCGGTGCGGTCCTGATCGCACCGAAGGATCTGGAAAAGCTGGGTGCGGCCGCTCAAGGCCGGACGGCCGGCCCCCGCAACTTCATCGTGACGCCGAATCCCTACGCGTACTTCGCGCGCGTCGCGCAGATGTTCATCGACCTCGCCACGCCGCCGCGCGCGGCCGGCGTGCATCCGAGCGCGACGATCGATCCGGCCGCGCAGGTCGCCGCGACCGCGGTGATCGGCCCGCACGTGACGATCGAGGCCGGCGCGGTGATCGAAGACGGCGTGCAGCTCGACGCGAACGTGTTCGTCGGCCGCGGCACGACGATCGGCGCCGGCTCGCACTTTTATCCGAACGCATCGGTGTACCACGGCTGCAAGGTCGGCCCGCGCGCGATCGTCCATGCGGGCGCCGTGATCGGTTCCGACGGCTTCGGCTTCGCACCGGATTTCGTCGGTGACGGCGACGCGCGCACCGGCAGCTGGGTCAAGATCCCGCAGGTCGGCGGCGTGACGATCGGCCCGGACGTCGAAATCGGCGCGAACACGACGATCGATCGCGGCGCGATGGCGGATACCGTCATCGAGGAATGCGTGAAGATCGACAACCAGGTCCAGATCGGCCACAACTGCCGGATCGGCGCGTACACGGTGATCGCCGGCAGCGCCGGCATCGCGGGCAGCACGACGATCGGCCGCCACTGCATGATCGGTGGCGCGGCCGGGATCGCCGGCCACGTGACGCTCGGCGACTATGTGATCATCACCGCGAAGTCGGGCGTATCGAAGTCGCTGCCGAAGGCCGGCATCTATACCAGCGCGTTTCCGGCCGTCGACCACGGCGAATGGAACAAGAGCGCCGCGCTCGTGCGCAACCTCGACAAGCTGCGCGAGCGCATCAAGGCGCTCGAAGCCGCGCTCGCCGCCCAGGGCGGCACCGACGCCTGAGCGCATCATGCGAGACCACGAACCGGGCACGGCCAGCGCAACCGGCCCGGTTTGCCAGACGGGGCCGCGCGGCGGCCCGCTTCAGCCTTTGCATCACCACCGCGCAGCCTCTGCGTGAGACGAACCATCATGAGCACTGAAAAAATCAATCTCGACATCCACAAGATCCTCACGCTGCTGCCGCATCGCTACCCGATTCTGCTCGTCGATCGCGTGCTCGAACTTGAGCCGCACAAAGGGATCAAAGCGCTGAAGAACGTGTCGATCAACGAGCCGTTCTTCCAGGGGCATTTCCCGAAGCGGCCGGTGATGCCGGGTGTGCTGATCCTCGAGGCGCTCGCCCAGGCCGCGGCGCTGCTGACGTTCGCGGAAGAGCAGCCGAAGGACCCGGAGAACACGCTGTATTACTTCGTCGGGATCGACGGCGCGCGCTTCAAGCGCGTGGTCGAACCGGGCGACCAGCTGATCCTGAACGTGACGTTCGAGCGCTACATCCGCGGCATCTGGAAGTTCAAGGCAGTGGCGGAAGTGGACGGCAAGGTGGCGGCGGAAGCCGAACTGATGTGCACGGTCAAGACGACCGACGCGGCGCCCTGAGCGACGCGGCACGCATGGGTAACATCACGCGAACAACGCGACACATCATATCGAGAGGCAACGGCGCATGACCAGGATTCATCCTACCGCGATCGTCGAACCGGGCGCGCAGATCGACGAATCGGTCGAGATCGGCCCGTACGCGATCGTCGGCCCGCACGTCACGATCGGCGCGCGCACGACGATCGGCTCGCACAGCGTGATCGAAGGCCATACGACGCTCGGCGAGGACAACCGCATCGGCCATTACGCGTCGGTCGGCGGTCGTCCGCAGGACATGAAGTACAAGGACGAGCCGACGAAGCTCGTGATCGGCAACCGCAACACGATCCGCGAATTCACGACGATCCACACGGGCACCGTGCAGGACGTCGGCGTGACGACGCTCGGCGACGACAACTGGATCATGGCCTACGTGCACATCGGCCATGACTGCCGCGTGGGCAACAACGTGATCCTGTCGAGCAACGCGCAGATGGCCGGTCACGTCGAGATCGGCGACTTCGCGATCATCGGCGGGATGTCGGGCGTGCACCAGTTCGTGCGCATCGGCGCGCACTCGATGCTGGGCGGCGCGTCGGCGCTCGTGCAGGACATCCCCCCGTTCGTGATCGCAGCCGGCAACAAGGCCGAGCCGCACGGGATCAACGTCGAAGGGCTGCGCCGGCGCGGCTTTTCGGCCGATGCGATCTCGGCGCTGCGCAGCGCGTACCGCGTGCTGTACAAGAACGGCCTGTCGCTGGAAGAAGCGAAGGTGCAACTGCGCGAACTCGCGGAAGCGGGCGGCGACGGCGATGCACCGGTGACGGCGCTCGTCGAGTTCATCGACGCGTCGCAACGCGGCATCATCCGCTAAGCGATGCCGCTCCCGACCAATCAGCTGCGACTCGCGATGGTGGCCGGCGAGCCGTCGGGCGACCTGCTCGCGGCGTCGCTGCTCGGCGGGCTGCGCGAGCGGCTGCCCGAATCGGCCCAGTATTACGGGATCGGTGGGCAGCGCATGATCGCGCAGGGCTTCGACTCGCACTGGCAGATGGACAAGCTGACCGTGCGCGGCTATGTCGAGGCGCTGGGCCAGATTCCCGAGATCCTGCGGATTCGCGGCGAACTGAAGCGCCAGCTGCTCGCCGAGCGGCCGGCCGCGTTCATCGGCGTCGACGCACCCGATTTCAACTTCGACGTCGAGCAGGCCGCGCGCGACGCGGGCATCCCGTCGATCCACTTCGTGTGCCCGTCGATCTGGGCGTGGCGCGGCGGCCGCATCAAGAAGATCGCGAAGTCCGTCGACCACATGCTGTGCCTGTTCCCGTTCGAGCCGGCGATCCTCGACAAGGCCGGCGTCGCATCGACCTACGTCGGTCATCCGCTCGCCGACGACATCCCGCTCGAACCCGACACGCACGGTGCGCGCATCGCGCTGGGTCTGCCGGGCGACGGCCCCGTGATCGCGGTGCTGCCGGGCAGCCGGCGCTCGGAGATCGCGCTGATCGGCCCGACGTTCTTCGCGGCGATGGCGTTGATGCAGCAGCGCGAACCCGGCGTGCGGTTCGTGATGCCGGCCGCGACGCCCGCACTGCGCGAACTGCTGCAGCCGCTCGTCGACGCGCATCCGCAACTCGCGTTGACGATCACCGACGGCCGCTCGCAGGTCGCGATGACGGCCGCCGATGCGATCCTCGTGAAGAGTGGCACCGTCACGCTGGAAGCCGCGCTGCTGAAAAAGCCGATGGTGATCTCGTACAAGGTGCCCTGGCTGACCGGGCAGATCATGCGCCGGCAGGGCTACCTGCCGTATGTGGGTTTGCCGAACATTCTCGCGGGGCGCTTCGTCGTGCCCGAACTGCTGCAGCATTTCGCGACGCCCGAGGCGCTCGCCGATGCGACGCTCACGCAGCTGCGCGACGACGCGAACCGCCGCACGCTGACCGAAGTGTTTACCGAAATGCATCTGTCGCTGCGGCAGAACACGGCCGCGAAGGCGGCCGAGGCCGTCGTGCGCGTGCTCGAACAACGCAAGGGGCGCGCATGACCGCAATCCGTGCGCCACGCCGCCGTGCGTCGAGCGACGTGCAGGGCGGTTTCGACTTCAGCCGTCCGGACGAGATCGTCTGCGGCGTCGACGAAGCCGGCCGCGGCCCGCTCGCGGGGCCGGTAGTCGCCGCCGCGGTGATCCTCGATCCGGCACAGCCGATCGACGGGCTCGACGATTCGAAAGTGCTGTCCGCGAAGAAGCGCGACGCGCTGTACGACCTGATCGTCACGCGTTCGCACGCGTATTGCGTCGCGTCGGCGAGTGTCGACGAGATCGATACGCTGAATATCCTGCATGCGACGATGCTCGCGATGAAGCGGGCCGTCGAAGGCCTGTCGGTACTGCCGACGCTCGCGCAGATCGACGGCAACCGCTGCCCGACGCTGAGCGTGCGTGCCGAGGCGATCGTCAGTGGCGACGCGCTCGTGCCGAGCATCTCGGCCGCGTCGATCCTCGCGAAGGTCACGCGCGACCGGATGCTGGTCGACCTGCACGAACGCTTCCCGGTGTACGGCTTCAACGTGCATGCGGGCTACGGCACCGCGAAACACCTTGCCGCACTCCGCGAGCACGGCCCGTGCGAAGCGCATCGGCGCTCGTTCGCGCCGGTTCGTGCGGCGCTTGACCTGATTCGATGAAAAGCATCACTTCCCGCGACAATCCGCTGTACAAGCGCCTGAAGGCGCTCGCGGGTTCGACGCCCCATCAGCGCCGCAGTGGCCAGGCGCTGCTCGAAGGCTTCCATCTGGCAAGCGCGTACCTCGATACGGGTGCGACGCCCGAACTGTGCGTCACGACCGAAGGTGCGCTCGGCCACGCCGAGGCGCAGGCGATCGTCGCGCGCATCGATACGCAGCGGATCGTCACGCTGCCGGATGCGCTGTTCGGGCAGTTGTCGAACGTCGTCAACGGCGTCGGTTTCCTGCTGCTGGTCGACCGGCCGGCGCACCCGCTGCCCGAACGCGTGACGCACACGTCGGTCGTGCTCGACGGCGTGCAGGATGCCGGCAACGTCGGCTCGATCCTGCGCAGCGCGGCGGCGGCCGGCGTGCGTCACGTGTTCTGCGCACCGGGGACGGCCTATGCGTGGTCGTCGAAGGTGCTGCGCTCGGGCATGGGCGCGCATTTCCTGCTGTCGATCCATGAGGACGTCGAAGCTGAGGCGCTTGCCGAACGTCTCGACGTCCCGGTCGCGCTGACCGACTCGCACGGCGCGCAGGCGGTCTACGACTGCGACCTGTCGGGGCCCGTCGCCTGGGTGTTCGGCAACGAAGGTGCCGGCGTGTCGGCATTCTGGCGCGACGCGGCCACGCATCGTGTGACGATTCCGCAGCCGGGCGGGATGGAATCACTGAACGTGGCGGCTGCCGCCGCGGTGTGCCTGTTCGAGCAGGTGCGGCAGCAGCGGCCGGCGTGACGCCGCGCGCGGTGCATGTGCCGTAAAACGAAACAAGGCCGCGTTTGACGCGGCCTTGTTGTTTTCGGCGACGGCCTGACGGCCGCCAGCGCACCCGCGCTCAGTACGACTGCCGGTCGAGCCGGATTTCCTGCAGGATCGTCGTCGCGATTTCCTCGATCGACTTGTGCGTCGACGACAGCCATTTGATCCCTTCGCGGCGCATCATCGCTTCGGCCTCGTTGATCTCGTAACGGCAGTTCTCGGGGGCCGCGTACTTGCTGCCCGGCCGGCGCTCGTTGCGGATCTCCGACAGGCGCTGCGGGTCGATCGACAGCCCGAACAGCTTCTCGCTGTACGGCGCCAGCGCCGACGGCAGCTTGCCGCGTTCGAAGTCTTCCGGAATCAGCGGGTAGTTGGCCGCCTTCACGCCGTACTGCATCGCGAGATACAGGCTCGTCGGCGTCTTGCCGCTGCGCGACACGCCGACGAGGATCACGTCGGCCTCCGACAGGTTGCGATTCGACTGGCCGTCGTCGTGCGCGAGCGAGAAGTTGATCGCCTCGATCCGCGTCTTGTATTCCTCGGTGTCCGCGTTCTGGTGGCCGCGGCCCATCGCGTGGCTCGACTTGAGCTCGAGTTCCTGCTCGAGCGGTTCGACGAAGCGCTGGAACATGTCGAGCACGAGCGCGTTCGAGCGTTTGACGATGTCGTTCGACTCGCTGTCGACGAGCGTCGTGAACACGATCGCGCGACGGCCGTCGTGCACGGCGGCCTCGTTGATCTTTTCGACGGTCGCATAGGCCTTGTCGAGCGAGTCGACGAACGGCACGCGCACGAGACGGAATTTCTGGTCGAACTGGGAGAGGATCGAGTGCGCGAAGGTTTCGGCAGTGATCCCGGTGCCGTCGGAGACGATGAATACGGTAGGCAGCATGAATCTGGACGTCGAGCGTGAAGGGCAGTTGCGCGGGCGGCTGGAGGCGAGCCTCCAGACCCAGTGACAAGGTCGCGCCACATCCGGCAGCCGGCACGGTAGAATAGCGGCAACCTGTTGGATAAGCAATTGCGGGGGCAGGGCGCGAACGGCGCCCCGTGGCTGGGCCGCGCGATTCCGGAACTCCCGGCAAGTCTGGCGATTTGTCTGAAAATATCGCCCTTCTGCCGGGATTTTTGCAAATCGGGTCGGAAGATTTCCGCCGCTGCGAGTGTTTATCTAACAGGTTGCGCAAGACGCGCCGCGCCTTTTTGCAAGCGCCCGTGTTCGAGCCCACTTGCGCGATCGAGCATTTTTTTCACACTTAGGGGCTTGTATGACTAACGCAGCAAACGTCGCAAAGGACCAGGCGTATGTAATTCCGTTCGAGCAGTTGCGGATGACCGATGTGGAAATCGTGGGCGGCAAGAATGCGTCGCTCGGCGAGATGATCAGCCAGCTTTCCGAAGCAGGCGTTCGCGTACCCACCGGTTTCGCCACGACCGCGCTCGCATTCCGCGATTTCCTCAAGCACAACGACCTCACCGATCGCATCGCCAAGCGTCTCGAGTCGCTCGACATCGACGACGTGAAGGCGCTCGCCGAAGCCGGTGCCGAAATCCGTAAATGGATCGTCGACGCACCGCTGCAGCCGCGCCTCGAGCAGGAAATCCGCGCGCAGTTCGAAGTGCTGAAGAACGGCTCGCCGAGCGAGCTGTCGTTCGCGGTGCGCTCGTCCGCGACCGCGGAAGATCTGCCCGACGCCTCGTTCGCCGGCCAGCAGGAGTCGTATCTGAACGTCGTCGGCATCGACGACGTGCTCGACCGCATGAAGCACGTGTTCGCGTCGCTGTACAACGACCGCGCGATCTCGTACCGCGTGCACAAGGGCTTCACGCACGCCGAAGTCGCGCTGTCGGCCGGTGTGCAGCGCATGGTCCGCTCGGACGTCGGTGCCGCCGGCGTGATGTTCACGATCGATACCGAATCGGGCTTCAAGGACGCCGTGTTCATCACGTCGAGCTACGGCCTGGGCGAAACCGTCGTGCAGGGCGCGGTGAACCCGGACGAGTTCTATGTGTTCAAGACGACGCTCGCGCAGGACAAGTACCCGATCATCCGCCGCTCGATCGGCTCGAAGCTGATCAAGATGGAATTCACGCAGCCGGGCGAGCCGGGTCGCGTGAAGACGGTCGACGTGCCGCACGAGCAGCGCAACCGCTACTCGATCACGGATGAAGACGTGATCGAGCTGGCGAAGTACGCGGTCATCATCGAGAAGCACTATCAGCGTCCGATGGACATCGAGTGGGGCAAGGACGGCCGCGACGGCAAGATCTTCATCCTGCAGGCACGTCCGGAAACGGTGAAGAGCCAGGCATCCGGCAAGGCAGAGCAGCGCTTCAAGCTGAAGGGTCAGTCGCAGGTGCTCGCGACGGGTCGTGCGATCGGCCAGAAGATCGGCGCGGGCCCCGTGCGCGTGATCCAGGATCCGTCGGAAATGGAACGCGTGCAGCCGGGCGACGTGCTGGTGGCCGACATGACCGACCCGAACTGGGAGCCGGTGATGAAGCGCGCGGCGGCGATCGTCACGAACCGTGGCGGCCGTACCTGCCACGCGGCGATCATCGCGCGTGAACTCGGCGTGCCGGCCGTCGTCGGCTGCGGCGATGCGACCGACATCCTGAAGGACGGCGCGCTCGTCACCGTGTCGTGCGCGGAAGGCGACGAAGGCAAGATCTACGACGGGCTGCTCGAGACGGAAGTCACGGAAGTGCAGCGCGGCGAGCTGCCGGAAATCCCGGTCAAGATCATGATGAACGTCGGCAACCCGCAGCTCGCGTTCGACTTCTCGCAACTGCCGAACGGCGGCGTGGGTCTCGCGCGTCTCGAGTTCATCATCAACAACAACATCGGCGTTCACCCGAAGGCGATTCTCGAGTACCCGAACATCGACCAGGACTTGAAGAAGGCGGTCGAGAGCGTGGCGCGCGGCCACGCGTCGCCGCGTCAGTTCTACGTCGACAAGCTGACGGAAGGCGTCGCGACGATCGCGGCGGCGTTCTATCCGAAGCCGGTGATCGTGCGTCTGTCCGACTTCAAGTCGAACGAGTACAAGAAGCTGATCGGCGGTTCGCGTTACGAGCCGGACGAGGAAAACCCGATGCTGGGCTTCCGCGGCGCGTCGCGCTACATCGCCGAGGACTTCGCGCAGGCGTTCGAGATGGAATGCCGTGCACTGAAGCGCGTGCGTGACGAGATGGGCCTGACCAACGTCGAGATCATGGTGCCGTTCGTGCGGACCGTGAAGCAGGCGGAGCGCGTGGTCGGCCTGCTCGAGAAGTTCGGCCTGAAGCGTGGCGAAAACGGCCTGCGCCTTGTGATGATGTGCGAAGTCCCGACCAACGCGATCCTCGCCGAAGAGTTCCTGGAACACTTCGACGGTTTCTCGATCGGCTCGAACGACCTCACGCAGCTCACGCTCGGCCTCGACCGCGATTCGGGCATGGAACTGCTGGCAGTCGACTTCGACGAGCGCGACCCGGCCGTCAAGTTCCTGCTGAAGCGTGCGATCGATACGTGCCGCAAGATGGGCAAGTACGTCGGGATCTGCGGCCAGGGCCCGTCCGATCACCCGGACTTCGCGCAATGGCTGACGGACGAAGGCATCGTGTCGATCTCGCTGAACCCCGACACGATCATCGATACGTGGCAGGCGCTCGCCGCCAACCGCAAGTAACGAGTCGTGATGCAACTTCGACGAAAGGGCGGTCCGCCGCACTTTCGTTGAAGGCAAAATGCAAGGTTCGTGCTATAAACACCCCGGTAAGCGCCGGGGTGTTTTTTTTCGTCGGTACTCGCCGGGCCGCCCCAAGAGTGCCGACCGCCCCCGCGGGGGGCAGCGAGCGCAGTGAGCGTGGGGGTCGTTTTCCTTCGGTACTCGCCGGGCTGTCCAAGAGTACCGACCGCTTCGCACAGCCGCGAGCGCAGCGAATATAGTGAGCATCGGGGACGTTTTTCTGGAGACCACAATGATGTCGGGGCATCTGTTCTGGTGGGTCGGGGTCGGCGTGCTGGTCGTGGCCGAATTGCTGACCGGCACGTTCTATCTGTTGATGATCGCGCTCGGCTTTCTCGCCGGCGGGTTGTTGCAACTGGCCGGTTTCGCGCCGCACGTGCAGTTCGGCGCGGCGGCCGCGGTCGCGATCGTCGCGATGATCGTGCTGCGCCGTTCGGGGCTCGGCCGCAAGCAGAAGCGCGACACGTCGACGAATCCCGACGTCAATCTCGATATCGGCTCGACCGTCACGGTCGACGCGTGGCGTGACGGCCGCGCGCGCGTGCAGTATCGCGGTGCCGACTGGGACGTCGAACTCGCGCACGGCGAGCGCGACGATGCGCGCGTGTACCAGGTGAGCGCCGTGCGCGGCAATTGCCTCGTGGTCGTGGCGAAACCCGCGGGCTGATCGTCCGCTGATACAACAACAAGGAGGAAATGCTTCATGGATTCGCTGATCATCTGGGTTGTCCTGCTCGTCATCGCGATCGTGATCGTGTCGAAGACGGTGAAGATCGTGCCGCAGCAGCATGCATGGGTGCTCGAGCGCTTCGGGCGCTACCACGCGACGCTGTCGCCCGGTCTCAATATCGTGCTGCCGTTCGTCGATCGCATCGCGTACCGGCACGTGCTGAAGGAAATTCCGCTCGACGTGCCGAGTCAGGTCTGTATCACGCGCGACAACACGCAGTTGCAGGTCGACGGCGTGCTGTATTTCCAGGTGATGGACCCGATGAAGGCGTCGTACGGGTCGAGCAACTTCGTGCTCGCGATCACGCAGCTGTCGCAGACGATGCTGCGCTCGGTGATCGGCAAGCTCGAGCTCGACAAGACCTTCGAGGAGCGCGATTTCATCAACCACAGCATCGTGTCGGCGCTCGACGACGCCGCGGCGAACTGGGGCGTGAAAGTGCTGCGCTACGAGATCAAGGACCTGACGCCGCCGAAGGAGATCCTGCATGCGATGCAGGCGCAGATCACCGCGGAGCGCGAAAAGCGTGCGCTGATCGCCGCATCCGAAGGCCGCAAGCAGGAGCAGATCAACCTCGCGTCGGGGGCGCGCGAAGCCGCGATCCAGAAGTCGGAAGGCGAGCGGCAGGCCGCGATCAACCAGGCGCAGGGCGAAGCCGCCGCGATTCTGGCGGTGGCCGAGGCGAACGCGCAGGCGATCCAGAAAATCGCGAGCGCGATCCAGTCGCAAGGCGGGATGGACGCGGTGAACCTGAAGGTCGCCGAGCAGTATGTCGGTGCGTTCGCGAATCTCGCGAAGCAGGGCAATACGCTGATCGTGCCGTCGAACCTGTCGGATCTCGGTACCGCGATCTCGTCGGCGCTGACGATCGTCAAGAGCGCGGGCGTGGGGGCCGGCGCGAAGAGCTGAGCCCGACATCGATGCGCACGCAGCTGCCGCGTGCGTATCGTCCTGCGGCGAATCGTCGCGCAGCCGCGACCGGCCGGCGCGATTCAGGCAGTCCAAAGCGACACGGCCCGCTTCGAGCGGGCCGTGTCGTTTGCGATGAACGCCGTGTGTGTCAGGTGCCGGCGCGCATGATGCGTGCCTTCTCGCGTTCCCAGTCGCGCTTCTTCTCGGTTTCGCGCTTGTCGTGCAGCTTCTTGCCCTTCGCGAGCGCGATGTCGCATTTCACGCGACCGCCCTTGTAGTGGAAGTTAAGCGGCACGAGCGTGTAGCCGCGCTGCTCGACCTTGCCGATCAGCTTCTTGATTTCCTCGCGGTGCAGCAGCAGCTTGCGCGTGCGAACCGGGTCGGGCTTGATGTGCGTCGAGGCTTCGGGCAGCGGGCTGATATGGGTCCCGATCAGGAAGATCTCGGCGTTCTTCACCACGACGTAGCCTTCCTTGATCTGGCCGCGTCCGGCGCGCAGCGCCTTGACTTCCCAGCCCTCCAGCACGAGCCCCGCCTCGTAGCGTTCCTCGATGTGATAATCGAAGTGCGCTTTCCTGTTGTCGATGATGCTCATGAAAGGATCGGGCCAACTCGTTTAAAATCACGATTTTAGCAAAGCGGGGCGCGTATCGCCCGGCTTGGCGTTCCCACTTTAAGCGATGCCGCGCGATTTATGGCAGATGTCCAGAAAACCGTATTGATCCGTCATTCGGCGGAACAGATGTTCGACCTCGTCACCGACGTGGCCGACTACCCCAATTTCCTGCCCTGGTGCGGCGGTGTCGAGGTTCGCCGTCAGGACGAGAGCGGGATGGAAGCGCGCATCGACATCAACTTCAAGGGTATCAAGCAGCATTTCGCGACCCGCAACACGCAGCAGCGTCCGACCCGGATCGACATGGAGTTCGCGGACGGGCCGTTCAAGAAGTTCACGGGTTCGTGGCGTTTCATCCCGCTGCGCGCCGATGCGTGCAAGATCGAATTCGCGCTGCACTACGAGTTTTCGAGCATCCTGCTCGAGAAGATCATCGGGCCGGTGTTCAGCCACATCGCGAACACGTTCGTCGATTCGTTCGTGAAGCGCGCCGATCAACGCTACGGGAAGGGGTGACGCGATGCTGTCGATCGAAGTCTGCTACGCGCTGCCGGACCGCCAGACGCTGATTCCGCTGTCGCTGCCCGAAGGGGCGACCGTGCGCTCGGCCATCGACGCGAGCGGCGTGCTCGCGCTGCATCCGGAGATCGATCTCGCACACGCGAAGACGGGCGTGTACGGCAAGCTCGCACCGCTCGACGCGCCGCTCGTCGATCACGACCGCGTCGAGATCTACCGTCCGCTGATCGTCGATCCGAAGCTCGCGCGACAGCGGCGCGTCGACAAGTCCCGCCGCGCCGGCTCGATCGAGGGCCGCAAGTGGATGCACAAGGACGCGCGCTGACGCGCTTTTCGTTCCGATTGATCTGATCAAACGCCGCGGCGCTCAATGGGCCGCGGCGTTTGCGTTTGTCGATGCGCTGCCCGGCGTGTCGCCGTGCCGTCGCACCGAGCCGTATACGCCGGCGAGCAGTAGCACGAGCGCGGCGATCTCGAGCGCGTGCGGCATCCGCTGGTCGTACACGAACGCGTACAGCATCGCGAACACGGTTTCGAACACGATCAACTGGCCCGACAGCGTCAGCGGCAGCCGCTTCGACGCGGCGTTCCACAGCCCGTTGCCGAGCCAGGACGCGCCGATCGCGAGCGCGAGGTTCAGCAGCCAGAACAACTGCCAGCGCGATGCCGGGACGGCCGCCTGTATCGTGTTGGCCGGCAGCGCGAGGATCGCCATCCAGCAGAGTCCGCCGATCAGGCCCGTCACGACACCCCACAGCACCGACCATTCGTTGCCGCCGAAGTGGTGATGGCGCTGCAGGTAGCGTGTGTTCGCCACCGCATACCAGGTCCAGCTTGCGAGCGCGCCCGCTGCGCAGGCGATGCCCGCGAGCTTCTGGGCGAGCGTCGTGGCATGCGCGGCTTCGGATGTAAACAGGTCGACGTTGATGCAGACGATACCCGCGATCACCAGCGCGAGTGGGGCGGCGAGCCGCCGCAGCGGCATGGCGCCATGGTCGCCGAGGCCCGCGAGCGTGACGGTCACGGGCAGCACGCCGACGATCAGCGAACTGGGCGCGATGCCGATCAGGTGCACGGCGCCGGACAGCAGCATGTAGTACGCGACGTTGCCGATGACGGCGAGCCTCACCAGCGCGACCAGATCCTCGCGGGTCAAGCGCACGAGCAGCGAGCGGGCGACCGGCAGTGCGGCCGCCAGCGACACGAGGCCGTACATCGTATAGCGGCCGGCGCTCAGCAGCAGCGGCGAGAAATCGGTCAGCAGCCGCGGAACGAGAAACACCATGCCCCACAGGGCGCCTGCCAGGACACCGTACACCACGCCGCGCTGCATCGACCACTCCGAACACATGACTGAAGTGCGCGCATCTTAGCGATGCCGTCGTGGCGGCGTCTTGTTCATTCCTGCACTCGGGGCACGGCGGCGCGTTCGGGCAGCGTGGGCACGCGGTGGATCAGCCGTCTGCCGGATCGGGTATCACGTCCGTGCCGTCGGTGGCGGTACGCGTGCGCGCCGGGCGGCGCACGGCACGCAGCTTGCCGCTGTTGCCGCCGCCGCAGTAGAAGCGGTCGTGGCCGTCGGATTCGAGCCCCGACACGCCGACGCCGGCCGGCATGTCGATCTGCTCAAGCACCTCGCCCGTGTGCGGATCGATGCGTCGCAGGTCGCTCTGGTCGGCTTCCCACGTGCCGTGCCACAGCTCGCCGTCGACCCACGTCACGCCGGTGACGAAGCGGTTCGATTCGATCGTGCGCAGCACGGCGCCCGATTGCGGGTCCACCTGATGAATCTTGCGTTCGCTGTACTGGCCGACCCACAGCGTGCCTTCCGCCCACGCGAGCCCCGAATCGGCGCCGCCGCCGGGCGCCGGGATCGTTGCGAGCACGCGACCCGATTCGGGGTCGATCTTCTCGATGCGGTCCTCGACGATCTGGAACAGGTGGCGGCCGTCGAACGCGGTGCCCGCGTGCGCGGCGACGTCGAGCGAGCGGACGGTCGTGCCGCGCTCGGGGTCGAGCGCATTCAGCTTGTCGCCGGATGCGTACCACACGTGCTGCCCGTCGAACGTGACGCCGTGCACGCCGTCGACGCCCGGGAACGGGCCGTACTCGTGAAGGATCTCTGCGGTGGAGCGTTTCATGTTCGTCACCTCGTCGTTCGATGGGGCCATCCTAATCGCCCGGCAGCGCAACCGGGAGTAACAAGGTCGTCGCGAATCCGGGCAGCGGCGGCGTCATCCAGCGGCGCGCGCGTGCGCGGCCGAGCGCCTGCACCTTGCCGGTTTCGGCGAGCGCATCCAGCGCACGCTGCACGGTGCGCTGGCTGGCGCCGAGCGCGAGCGCCAGCGCGGAGCTCGACCACGCTTCGCCGTCGGCGAGGAGCGCGAGCACGGCCGCATGGCGATCGTCGACCGGACGCGCGAGGACGACGGTTTCGCGCACGCCGAGCGGTTCGAGCGCGAAGCCGCGCGGCGTCGCGACGACGTTCGCGAGCGGGCGCAGCACCGCACGCAGCCGGCCGATCTCGACACGCAGCCGCGCACGATGCGATTCGTCGGCCTGTTTCGCACGGAACGCGGCGGCGACGAGCGCGTTTCTCGATACGTCGGCCGGCCACGCTTCGCCCAGCGCACGGGCGAGCACGAAGAGCACCGGACGCCGCGCGAGCGACACGGTCGTGCGCGCATCGCGCACCGTGTGGCTGCACGCGTCGACGACGAGCGCATTCGACTCGAACAGCGTCTCCACTTCGTCGAGCGGTACGAGTCGCGACGTGCCGCGCGCGATGAGCCGGGCGGCCGGTGCGTCGAGCACGCGCGCCGCGGTATCGACCTCGGCCGTCAGCGCGGCGATGCCGGCGGCGCGGGCGGCTGTCCGCGCACGGTCGAGCGCCGCACGGGCCGCGTGCGTGCGGAGGCGGCGCATCGCGATGCCGGCCGCGATCAATTCATGGGTGGCGCGTGACGCGGGCGGCAGCGGCACGGGATCGAGATGCGCAAGCAGCCGTTCGGCCTCGTCGAGCTGACCGATCAGCAGCAACCGGCGCACGCCGAGATAGCGGGCATGCGCGGCGTTCGCGCGGTCGCCGTGCGTGTCGAGCGTCGCGCAAGCCGCGTCGAGCGCGCGGGTCGGCCAGCTCAGGTCGCGCGACGCGAGCGCGATCTCGGCTTCCGCGACGACGCAGCGCGCCCGTGCGACCGCTTCCTTCGCACCGAATGCGCGTGCGGCGGCGCGCACGAGCGCGCGCGCCCGGTCGAAATCGCCGAGCTGCGCCAGCGCGATGCCGCGCAGCGCGAGCGCCGGCGCATCGTCGCGCAGCGCGACGCGGTTCAGCGCGCCGAGCGCGTCACCGGTCGCGAGCGCGCGCGCGGCCGCCGTGATCAGCGAATCCATCCGAATCCCGACACACTTGTCACTCCCTCCGGTCCGATGCCCGCCACTAATCTAGCACCACGCACACGGCCTCGGACGCCGTGCCCGGATACCCATCGGAAGGAGGAACCCGCAATGACGACCCATCTCACCGGAACCCGCGACGAATGGCTGGCCGAACGCCGCGCGCTGCTCGACGCGGAAAAGGCGCTGACGCGGCAAAGCGACGAACTCGCGCGGCGGCGCCAGGCGCTGCCTTGGGTGCGCGTCGACAAGGCCTACCGGTTCGATACCGAGGAAGGGCAGGCGACGCTCGACGACCTGTTTCGCGGCCGTTCGCAATTGCTCGTCTATCACTTCATGTTCGGCCCCGACTACAAGGCGGGCTGCCCGTCGTGCTCGGCGCTCGCCGACGGCTTCGACGGTTTTGCCGTGCATCTGGCCCATCACGACGTGACGCTCGCGGCCGTGTCGCGCGCGCCGCTCGCGAAACTGCTCGTGTACCGGCAGCGGATGGGGTGGACGTTCCCGTGGGCGTCGTCGGTCGGCAGCGATTTCAACTTCGACTTCAACGTGTCGTTCACCGAAACGCAGCAGCGCGCGGGCGACGTCGAATACAACTATGCGCGGGCCGGCCATGCGATGGACATGGATCCGCCGCCGGCGCCCGTCGTGCAGTTCGCGGCCACCTGCGGCACCGACGCGCGCACGTATTCGCTCGACCGGCCGGGGATGAGCGCGTTCGTGCGCGAGGACGGCGCCGTCTATCACACGTATTCGACCTACGCGCGCGGCCTCGACGGGCTGTGGGGGATGTACCAGTGGCTCGATCGCGCGCCGCGCGGCCGCAACGAGGCCGGCCCGTGGTGGCGCCGTCACGACGAGTACGCGCGCGGCTGAGCGCGGTGGCCACGGGTGGGAGCACGCGATGACACGAACGACCACCGGGCCGAAAGCCGGGCCGATAACCGGCGAGACGGCCCTCGATCCGCGGGCATTCGGCGTGGCGGTCGCGGCCGTGTTCGCGGTCGCCGTGGTGGCGACGCTGGCGCAGCATGCGTCGATGGCCGCGATGGGTGGCGAACCGATGCCCGGCGGCTGGATGGCCTCGGCCGCCTGGCTGCGACCGTGCGGGCAGGGCGTCGGGCGCGCATTCGCGACGTTCGCCGGAATGTGGGGCGCGATGACGGTGACGATGATGCTGCCCGTGCTCGCGCCGCAGCTCTGGCATTACCGGCGACGCATCGGCCCGCAGGCGGCGGCGCGGTCGGCCTGGCTCGTCGTCGTCGCGGGGGCGGGATATTTCTCGGTCTGGATGGCGCTCGGCGCGCTCGTGTTTCCGGCCGGTGCCGTACTGACGACGGCCGCCGCCCGTCTGCCGGCGCTCGCCCGGGCGATGCCGTTCGTGTCCGGCGCCATCGTGCTGGCCGCGGGCGCGTTGCAATTCTCCGGGTGGAAGGCGCGCCGGCTCGCGTGCTGCCGGCACCCTGCGGCGCACGACGTGCATCGGCCACGGGCGGCGGCCGTCACGGCATGGCGGTACGGCGTGCGCGCCGCGATCCGGTGCGGCGCATGTTGCGGGAACCTGATGGCCGTCGCGCTGGCGGCCGGCATGATGGATCTGCGCGTGATGGCCGCCGTGACGGTCGCGATCGCAGCCGAACGCGTTGTGCCGGCCGGCGGGCGCGTCGCGCGGACCGTCGGTTGCGTGGTGGTGGCGGGCGGCATGGCGATGATCGCCCGTGCAGCCGGGCTGGCGTGAAGCAGGGCTGGCAAGCCGCTTCGGCGGGTCGCCGGGCCGTGCGCGCGGCCGCCGCCGTCGCGGCCGTGTGGCCCCGCCGCGACACGGGCACATGCCGCCGGCCGCCGGTTGCGCGAATGGCTCGATGCGGCGGTGAAACGAAAGACGATCGAAAACGAACCGAACGGCGATCCGAACGATTCGGCCCCCGAACGGCCGAAACCGGCTAAGCCGTTGTTCGTGTTGTGAAAATTCGCGGCGCTTCGCGTATAATTCGCTTTTGCGCCCATAGGATTTGCCATGCGTCTGATCCAAAAAGCACTCACTTTCGATGACGTGCTCCTCGTTCCCGCCTTCTCCGACGTTCTCCCGCGCGACACCAGCCTCAAGACCAAGCTGACCCGCAACATCTCCTTGAACATGCCGCTCGTGTCCGCCGCGATGGACACGGTCACCGAAGGTCGCCTCGCGATCGCGATGGCCCAGCAGGGTGGCGTCGGTATCGTCCACAAGAACCTCACGCCGGCCGAACAGGCCCGCGAAGTCGCGAAGGTCAAGCGTTTCGAGTCGGGCGTCGTCCGCGACCCGATCACGGTGCCCCCGCAAATGAAGGTGCGCGACGTGATCGCGCTGTCGCGCCAGCATGGCATCTCGGGCTTCCCGGTCGTCGAAGGCCCGCAGCTCGTCGGCATCGTCACGAACCGCGACCTGCGTTTCGAAACGCGCCTCGACGAGCCGGTCAAGTCGATCATGACGCCGCGCGAGCGCCTCGTCACGGTCAAGGAAGGCACGCCGCTCGCCGAAGCGAAGGCGCTGATGCACAGCCACCGCCTCGAGCGCGTGCTGGTCGTCAACGACGCGTTCGAACTGCGCGGCCTGATGACCGTCAAGGACATCACGAAGCAGACCGAGCACCCGGATGCATGCAAGGACGAACACGGCAAGCTGCGCGCAGGCGCGGCGGTCGGCGTCGGTCCGGACAACGAAGAGCGCGTCGAGCTGCTGGTGCAGGCCGGCGTCGACGTGATCGTCGTCGATACCGCGCACGGTCACAGCAAGGGCGTGCTCGAGCGCGTGCGCTGGGTCAAGCAGAACTTCCCGCACGTCGAGGTGATCGGCGGCAACATCGCGACGGCCGCCGCCGCGAAGGCGCTGGTCGAATACGGCGCGGACGCGGTCAAGGTCGGCATCGGCCCGGGTTCGATCTGCACGACGCGGATCGTCGCGGGTGTCGGCGTGCCGCAGATCAGCGCGATCGCGAACGTGTCGGAAGCGCTGAAGGGCACCGGTGTGCCGTGCATCGCCGACGGCGGCGTGCGCTTCTCGGGCGACGTGTCGAAGGCCCTCGCGGCCGGCGCGAACGCGGTGATGATGGGCAGCATGTTCGCGGGCACCGAAGAGGCGCCGGGCGACGTGTTCCTGTACCAGGGCCGCCAGTACAAGTCGTATCGCGGCATGGGTTCGGTCGGTGCGATGAAGGACGGCGCGGCTGACCGCTACTTCCAGGACAACTCGGCGAACATCGACAAGCTCGTGCCGGAAGGCATCGAAGGCCGTGTCGCGTACAAGGGTTCGGTCAACGCGATCCTGTTCCAGCTGGTCGGCGGCGTGCGCGCGAGCATGGGCTACTGCGGCTGCAAGACGATCGACGAGCTGCACGAGAAGGCCGAATTCGTCCAGATCACCGCGGCGGGCATGCGCGAGTCGCACGTGCACGACGTGCAGATCACGAAGGAAGCGCCGAACTACCACGTGGACTGATCGCCGATGAAACCGCTGCTGCGAGCCGTGCTGATCGTCGATGCCGTGCTGCTGCTGGCGTTCGGCGTGCTGTTCGTGCTGACGCCCTGGCAGGCGCTGTTCGACGCGCTGCAACTGGCGAACATCCAGCCGGCGATGCTCGGCCAGGCGTTCGGGATCGCGCTGCTCGGGCTCGCGTGGCTCGCGTTTCATGCGGCGTTCAACGGCGACCTCACGGCGCCCGTCGCACGGGTGGTCGGCCACGTGAACTGGCTGACCGGCGTGCTGACGGTCGTGTGGTCGATCGGCACCGGCAGCGGGCCCGCGCTGGCGGCCGCCGGCCGGGTGCTGTCGGCGGTGGCCGGGGTTGCGCTGATCGTGCTCGGTCTCGGCGGTGTGCGGCTCGCATCGGCCGTGCGCCGGCGTGAGAAGGCGCAGGCGCTCGAGAGCCGGGACGCGAAGCGTCCGGTCGAACCGGCGCCGGCATCCACGCCGCAGCCGCGGGTCGAGCCGGTCGTCAGCCGTCCGGTGGCGCCTTCGGCGCCGGTCGCGGCGACCCCATCGGCCGCATCCGATCGCGCGTCAGGCAGCGTCGCATTCGACGCGCGCCCGCCGTCGCAGGATTGACCGGCGATGCGTCGCGCGAGCCGCCTGCCGCCCGACGCCGCTGTCCATGCTTTTGACGCAGCGCTTCGTGCGCTGCTTTTCTTATTCTCTTCATCCCGTCCGCAGCCATGCACGACAAAATCCTGATTCTCGACTTCGGTTCGCAAGTCACCCAACTGATTGCACGGCGCGTGCGTGAAGCGCACGTCTACTGCGAAATCCATCCGAACGACGTGTCCGACGACTTCGTCCGCGAGTTCGCGCCGAAGGCGGTGATCCTGTCGGGCAGCCACGCGAGCACGTACGAAGACCATCAACTGCGCGCGCCGCAGGCCGTGTGGGATCTCGGCGTGCCGGTGCTCGGCATCTGCTACGGCATGCAGACGATGGCCGTGCAGCTCGGCGGCAAGGTCGAGTGGAGCGACCATCGCGAATTCGGCTACGCGGAAATGCGTGCGCACGGCCATACGCGCCTGCTCGACGGCATCGAGGATTTCACGACGGCCGAAGGCCACGGGATGCTGAAGGTCTGGATGAGCCACGGCGACAAGGTGGCCGAGCTGCCGCCGGGCTTCGCGCTGATGGCGTCGACGCCGAGCTGCCCGATCGCCGGCATGGCCGACGAGGCGCGCGGCTACTACGCGGTGCAGTTCCACCCGGAAGTCACGCACACGGTGAAGGGCCGCCAGATCATCGAGCGCTTCGTGCTGCAGATCGCCGGCGCGAAGCCCGACTGGATCATGAAGAACCACATCGAGGAAGCCGTCGCGAAGATCCGCGAGCAGGTCGGTGACGAGGAAGTGATTCTCGGCCTGTCGGGCGGCGTCGATTCGAGCGTCGCGGCCGCGCTGATCCATCGCGCGATCGGCGATCAGTTGACCTGCGTGTTCGTCGATCACGGCCTGCTGCGCCTGAACGAAGGCAAGATGGTGCTCGACATGTTCGAGGGCCGCCTGCACGCGAAGGTCGTGCACGTCGACGCATCCGACCAGTTCCTCGGCCATCTGGCCGGCGTGACCGATCCGGAAGCGAAGCGCAAGATCATCGGCCGCGAGTTCGTCGAGGTGTTCCAGGCCGAGGCGAAGAAGCTGTCGAAGGCGAAGTGGCTCGCGCAGGGCACGATCTACCCGGACGTGGTCGAATCGGGCGGCACGAAGACGAAGAAGGCGACGACGATCAAGAGCCACCACAACGTCGGCGGCCTGCCGGAAACGCTCGGCCTGAAGCTGCTCGAGCCGCTGCGCGACCTGTTCAAGGACGAAGTGCGCGAGCTGGGTGTCGCGCTCGGTCTGCCGCCGGAGATGGTGTACCGCCATCCGTTCCCGGGCCCGGGCCTCGGCGTGCGGATTCTCGGCGAAGTGAAGCGCGAATACGCGGAGCTGCTGCGCCGCGCGGATGCGATCTTCATCGAGGAACTGCGCAACACGACCGCGACCGCGCAGGACGCGGCTGCCGGCCTGTGCGGCGAGGCCGATGTCGGCAAGAGCTGGTACGACCTGACGAGCCAGGCGTTCGCGGTGTTCCTGCCGGTCAAGTCGGTCGGCGTGATGGGCGATGGGCGGACATACGACTACGTGACGTCGCTGCGCGCGGTGCAGACGACCGACTTCATGACTGCGCATTGGGCGCATCTGCCGTATGCGCTGCTCGGTCGCGCGTCGAATCGCATCATCAACGAAGTGCGCGGGATCAACCGGGTCGTGTACGACATCTCGGGTAAGCCGCCGGCGACGATCGAGTGGGAGTGAATTGACGTCCTTCAGGGACGATCGCCAGCCATCGAAAAACTGCGGTAACGAAGCAATGTGTTGCGGCAGCTATCGATGGCGGCCGCCGGCCGGCGGAACAGGCTGGCGTCGGACGAGACAAGTGGCGGGTGAGCGCCGGGCCAGCGACCGGGCGCTCACCGAGCGTCGCGATAGTGATCCCTGATGAATACCGGAAGATCATTTGACGGCGGCACAAAAGGCACCTGATACATCATGTCGCCGACAAAGCCGCGGTGATAGGTCGCGTGATTGACGACATGCAGCACGATCTGCTCGCGGGTCATGACGCCTTCTCCCCCACCCACAAACTCGAAACGAATGGCTGTCGCGAGATCCTCGTCCGACCAGTTGTCGACAAGCTCGACGTACCAGCGGTCCATTTCCTGAACCGCGTTCCAGAGATCGGAAACTGCAGGCGTGTGGTCGGTGTTGCGCGAGGTGTAGGTGTGCTTCTTTCCTTGCAGATGATGTCTGAAAATGTCGTCGACTACATAGACATGATTCAAGGTATGCACCATGTTTCCGAACCGCGTTGGTCTCTGCCGAAGGGCTTCGCCAGCCGGTAGGTCCATCACGCTCTTGAACGTCAGTCCGTTCGCCCAGGACTTGTAGCGCACCAGCATGCTCAAGGTGTCTGCTGCCGAGGCGGGCAGTGTGATGCGATCGGTAGTTCCGGATGGCGCAATCGGGTTCTGCGGGAGGGCAGACATGCTGAAACTCCTTGCGTGGTTTCGAACGTCGGAACAATGCTCGGGTTGATCCGGTGTCGTCGTGCCACACCGGTAGTAGTCCTGCGCGCAAGCTGCTCGGCGTATGGCGCGACCCGGACGGGCGTCACGTGCGCCAGCCCGCCCGAACATCAGGTTGCCGCTTTCTCGTTTGCCTGTTCACAGGCCTTGGAGCCGGCCCTCGACATGCGTGCGCGTCCTGCCGCCGACCCAGATCTGGCCAGCCGCGTCGCGGGTCAAATGAATGCGGCCATGGCGGCCGACGCGTGTCCCCTGGGCGGCGACATAGTCGTCCTCGACTACACCCGTCGCGAACAACCACTGCGCCATTGAAGCATTGAGGCTGCCGGTGACCGGGTCTTCGACGATAGCGCCCAGATGGTCGCTGAAGAACGTGCGAACCTCGAAGGCGGCATCGCCGCCCGTTGCATGAGGGCCAATCACACCGACATCGATCCGGCCGGGCCAACTGCGGAGCGGATCGAGCGCAAGCACCGTCTGCGCCGATACCAGCCTGATGCCCAGCCATCCGGGGCCATTGTCGATCCAGGCGGCATCCAGGATATCGCCGGATTCGATCCCCAGCAGTCGCCGAGCCCGGTCCAATTCATCGTGGGTCGGCGCGCCGGAGCGGATCAGCGGCGGGGCGGCGAACGAAAGCCGCTCGTGATCGCGTCGGATCGGAACCAGCCCGACTCCGCATTCCTGGACGATTTCCGCTGCGCGCTTCGGCACGCGGCCAGTCGAGAGCCACGCATGGCAACTGCCGAGCGTCGGGTGCCCGGCAAAAGGCATCTCCCTGTCCAGCGTGAAGATCCTGACCCGGTAGTCCGCCTCGGGATGCGTGGGCGGCAACAGAAACGCGGTCTCGGACAGGTTGAACCACCGCGTCAGCCGCTGCATGTCATCCGTTGCCAGGGCGTCGGCACCGATGACGACCGCCAGCGGATTGCCCGAAAGCGGTTCGGCGCCGAAGACGTCGACCATATGGATCGCAAAGCTCATGACATCGCTCTTTCAATTCAGATCAGTTCGTGACGGCGCCGGCGAGCCGGGATATCAACGTTGCCAGGCAAGCAGGTTGACTCCCGCAACGGCGAACACCGCGGATAGCGTGCCTTCAATCCAGCGCCGGAGGCGGGCATACACGGCGATCATCCGAGCGGTCGAGAAGAGGACCGCATAACCGCCAAACACGATGACGCCGAGGAGCGCGCAACCGCCGATGATCGCCGGCAAGGTGCCGCCGGACGCGTGTTCCTGAAGCCCGAGGGACATGATGGCCATCCAGGCCAGAACCGCCTTCGGGTTTCCGATATGCATGAGAATGCCCTGACGGTAGAGTCGCCGATAGGGCGGTGTCGGGCGTCCGGGTTCCATCTTCGCGAAGCCGGGGCCCGGTTTCAGCGCCGACCTGCCCGTGCGGAACGCCAGGTAGAGCAGATAGACACCGCCAACCATCTTGATCACGACGAGTGCCTCGGCATAGGCCGCCAGCACGGCGGAAACGCCGGTCGCCGCCAGGATCGCCCAGAAGAGCGAGCCCGTGATGACGCCGGCGGCCAGCACGAGGGCCGGCAGACGGCCGTCACGCATCGCTGTTGCCATGATCGCCATGTTGCTCGGCCCGGGGCTGGCTGTGGCGACGAGATAGGTGCCGTAGACGAGTGCGATCTGACTGGCGATCATTCGAGGTTCTCCAGAGAGGCGAGTGTCTCCAGCGTCACGGCTGGAGATCCCCGCGATGAACGATATGGACCTTGTTCCCGTCAGGGTCGCGCAGATACGCGCCGTAGTAGCCGTCACCGTAGCGGGGGCGTAACCCGGGCGCACCGTTGTCCGTCCCGCCGTGCTCGAGACCCTTCGCGTAGGCCGTGTTCACGGCTTCCTGCGACGGGGCGAGAAAGGCGACCATGCTGCCGTTGCCGATGGTCGCCGGCTTGCCATCGTAAGGAAGGTAGACATAGAAGCGCGGCAGCGGCGTTTGACCGGTTACCCAGCACAGGGCCGGCGGCCCGCCATCGGACGTGACGACGCGACGCTTCAGTCCGAGCGGAGCGAGCACCGCGTCATAGAAACGGCCTGCCCGCCCAAGATCACGCGCGCCAACGGTTACATGGCTGAACATTCGACTCTCCACGCGCCCGTCATGGCGATCAGGCGCCTCCAGAAATGCATGACTTCATCCGATCACATCGCGCATGTTACGCTTGTTGTTTTCATAAATAGTGTCACGTGACACTAATATCTGGGCGGCAAACATGCTCCTGCGATCCCCCTGGTCACCACGGCTTGCCGACATCGATGCGAATACCGCCGAGCGGTTGGTGCTCGCCCTGGCCGACGACATCGTCGAAGGGCGGCTGACGGGAGGCGACCGACTGCCCGCTCATCGCGATCTCGCGTTGAAACTGGGGATCGGGCTTGGCACGGTGACGAAGGCTTATGCCGCGCTTGAACGGCGAGGCCTGACGCGCAGCATCAAGGGGCGCGGAACCTTTGTGGCGATCCGCCAGGCGCACCATGATCGCCAGATCGACCTTTCGTTCAATGTGCCGCCAGCCATGCTCGACGCGCGCTTGCTGGCGCGAACACTGACGGGGATCGCACGCAAGATCGATGCGGACCATCTCAATCTCTATGCACCGGCCGCCGGGCATATGGAGCACCGACGTGTGCTGGCCCGCTGGCTCGAAACGCTGGGCCTGATGGTGGAACCGTCGCATCTGGTGCTCACGAGCGGCGCCCGCCAGGCGCTGTCATTGGCCTTCGATCTTGCGTGCGGCTCGCAAGGGCTGCTTCTGACCGAGCGGATCACCTATCCGGGCGCGATCGCGCTGGCTCGGCGCAACGGATATCGGATGCGCGGCATCGAGACCGACGCGCAAGGGATGGCGCCGGAGGCACTGGCGGACGCACTCGACGGCGCCGCATCGACCGGCAACCAGGCGGTCTATCTCACACCGACGCTACACAATCCGACCACCGCGACAATGAGCACGGAACGCAGGCAGGCCATCGTGGATATTTGCCGCCGGGCGGGCGCGTGGATCATCGAGGACGGCGTCTATGCGCCGGCCGAATCGGCTTCGCCGCCGCTTGCGGCGTTGGCGCCCGAGATCACCTTTCATGTGAACGGGCTGTCCAAATCGCTTGGCCCCGGTTTGCAGATCGGCGTGCTCGCACTGCCGGTCGGATTCGACGATGCCGCGGAAGACGCGCTGCGGGACCTGCCGATGGCGCCGTCGCCGCTCTCTTGCGCAGTGATCGAGGAATGGCTGGCCGCCGACGTCATCTCATCGATCCAGCGGGACCTGCACCATGAGGCGCGGCGTCGATCCAGTCTGGCCATCGCGCTGCTCGGCGCGGGCGAACTGGTCTCGCATCCCGGCGCCTACAACGCGTGGCTGCCGATGGAGCGTGACGCCGCCATTCGTTTCGCCTCCGCTGCCGCGGCGATGCGTATCAAGTTGACTCCTCCGGAATCCATGATGGTGAACCCGGAAGATCGGGCGAGCGGGATTCGACTTTGCCTCGGCGGCCCGTCGTTCGACGATCTGACGGAAGCGCTGACACTGCTGGCCGGGCTGATGAAGCAGCGTGCCTGACGCTGCCGGGGTACAAGAAACGGCTTGGATGTTGCCAAGCCGTTTTGCGTTTACACAGTGCGTGAATTGCTCACGCGTGCGCGCGCACGAGCGAACGCAAGTACATCGGCACCTTCGCCTTGGTCGTCGCCTGAACACGCGACATCAGCGCGTGATCGATGCGATCCAGCCCGTAAGTCCGCGAAATATCCTGCTGCAACCGGCACCACAGATGGCCGGCCATCTCCGCATCGACCATCGCGCGGTGCGCACGACCCGTTTGCGGCAGCCGCAGCATCTCGGCGAGGCTCGACAGGCGGTGACTCCGCGCGTCCGGGTAGATTCGTCTCGCCACCAGCATCGTGCACGCAAACGCATGGTCGGCCGACATGCCGAGCATCCCGAGTTCCGACTGCCAGAAGCGTTTGTCGAAACCGGCGTTGTGGGCCACGACCGCATGCTTGCCGACGAACGCCGCCGCTTCCTTCATGACTTCGGACGCCGGCGGCGCCGTCGCGATCATGTCGTTCGTGATGCCGGTGAGCGCAACGACATCGGACGGGATGCGTCGGCCGGCATTCATCAAACTCTGGAAACGGTCGACGACCTGCCCGTTGCGCAGCAGGATGACGGCAATTTCGGTTGCACGGTCGCCCAGATTCGGCGACAGGCCGGTTGTTTCGAAGTCCAGTACCGCGACGGTTTGCATGGTTGAATTCGGGGGCGTCATCAGAGGGTGTCGAGTGTGGCCGAGAGGGTAGCATCTTCAGGCGTGTGAACGGCGGATTCGTCTAGCGGTGAGCAGCGAGCGGGCCGGCTACCGATTGACGATAATGAAATTTCGCTCCACGCCAGTCGGACATGCTGCCGTGACTCAACTGACGCTACCCGGATTCGATGCGCCGCCGCCGGCTCCCGTGCACCGCTTCTTTTTCGCCGTGATGCCAGACACGGCCACGGCCGCGCGCATTGCCGGTGTCGCCAAAAGCTTGCAGCAGGAGAAGGACAGCCCGGTGGACACCGAGCGTCTGCACATCACGCTGGGCTCGCTAGGCGACTTCGCTTACGTGCCGGGCGCTACGCTTGCACGAGCCCGCGCGGTCGCGGATCGCATGGAAGTGCCGTCTTTCTCGGTGAGGTTCGACAAGATCATCAGCTTCAACAGGCGGTCCGGTCGTCAGCCGCTGGTGCTGACGGGGAAGGCCGGTCTGGAAGACTTGATCGATTTTCGGCGGCAGTTGCGAGACGCGTTGAAAAGGGTAGGCGTGCCTGTTTTCCCCTCGAGTTTCACCCCGCACGTGACGCTGCTGTATGGCGCACAGAGGCCCGATGAGTATCGGATCGAGCCGATTACCTGGACCGTGTTCGACTTCGTCCTGATCGATAGCTGGCTCGGCAAGTCGCACTACGACGTATTGGGGCGCTGGCCGCTGAGGACCGGCAGCGCCTCGGGGTGATCGCGATGCCGCAAGTGCGGTGCCGTTTCAGCGCATCCGGACCGGGCCGGTACAGCGTCCCGTTCTCGTCGGGACGCCGGCTCAGTCCCGATCGCCACCGCGATAACGAAGGTGAATCAGCGGATAAGGCCGACCTTGTCCATCCAGTGCCGATCTCCCGCAGCGCTCGAATCCGAGCCGTTCATAAAATCCCGCAGCCGCCTCGTTCTGTTCGTTGACGTCGGTCGACAAGTTGGAATGGCGCTTGAGCGCTTCTTCGACCAGCCGCCGCCCGACCCCCGCACCATGGTGGGCGGGATCGACGAACAGCGCTTCCATGTGGCCGCCGTCGAGCAGCATGAAACCGATCGGGCGATCGGTTTCGTCGACGGCTAGATCGAGCGGCGCGCCCGGCAGAAATGCGACGACTTCGGATTCGATCGCGCGACGGTCGTTGTCGCTCAGGAAGTGATGCGTGGCATCGACGGCGTTGCGCCAGATGTCCAGAACGTATGTGCCGTCGGCCTCGGTGGATTGTCGGATTCTGATCATGGTTTGACGGGTGGTGATCTGGCGCTCGGCGGGTAGCGGGCGTCGTGACGGAGCGAACGCGTCGCGGTGATGCGCAAGCGACAGCGGTGTGTCAGCCGGATGGCGGTCGCGCGTTGCCTGGCACCGCCGCCCGCTCGATCGCTCGCCGCGCGATGTCGCGCACGCCGGCGCTCATCGGCAAATCGTCGCGGTCGAGTTCGTCGATGCCGAACCAGCGCGCGTCGAGCGCATCGTCGCCGGCGGCCGGTGTGCCGCGCAGCCATCTGCACAGCACGGCGACCATGACGAAATGCTGGCGCACGACGCCGTGCGCATCGTAATCGAACGCGTCCAGCGCGGTAAAGGCGTCGAGCGCTTCCACGTCGACCGTCGCTTCTTCCGCGATTTCGCGCACGACCGCATCCGCGAGCGGCTCGCCCGGCTCGATCTTGCCGCCGGGGAAGCCCCAGCAGCCTGCATCGGGTGGATTCGCGCGGCGCACGAGCAGCACGTCGCGTTCGCGCAGCACGATGCCGATCACGGCGGGAATGGGGCGCAAGGGGGTAGCGTTGCCGGTTGCGGACATGCCGGTTGCGGACGTGCCGGTTGCGGACATGGTCGCGCCTACCTGTCGGTTCGAACGAACGCGGGTACTACGTGCACGCGGCTCATCGCGCGTCTCCGGTACGCTGTTCGATCGCACGAATCACGGCGACCATGTCGGCCGCCCCATGTCCGGCTCGCTCGGTTTCACCGTACAGTGCATGGCAGATGTCGAGCAGCGGCGACGCGATGCCGATGCTGCGTGCCGATTCGGCGACGAGGCGCGCATTCTTCAGCACGTCGGTGATCGCGGCCTGCACCGAGAAATCTTCCGCGACGAGCTTGCCGAGCTTCACGCGCGACACGTCGCTGGCCATCGGGCCGGCATTCAGCACGTCGGCGAAGCGTGCAAGGTCGATACCGTGGCGTTGCGCGAAGTGCGTGGCTTCGGTGAGACCGGTGACCATCGTGATCAGGAACAGGTTGACGGCGAGCTTCATCGTCAGCGCCGACGGCACGTCGCCGCATACGAAGCTGTCGCGGCACAGCGGCTTCACCAGCGCGCGTACGGCGTCGACGTCCTCCGGCGCGCCGGCCAGCATCACGACGAGTTGACCGGCTTCGGCCGGCTTGCGCGAGCCCGACACGGGCGCCTCGACGTAGCGGCCCGATGCGGCGGCGATTTCGTCGGCGAGTGCGCGAGAGTATTCGGGCGCATTCGTGCCCATGTTGACGATCGTGTGTCCGCCGACCCGGGCGGCAAAACCGGGTGAGCCGCGCGCAAGGGCGGCGTCGATTGCCGCGTCGTTCGCGAGCATCAGGATCACGGTGCGGCAGGACGCGAAGACGTCGTCGACGTTTTCGGCCACGCGTGCGCCGGCGTCGCGCAGCGCATCGTCGCTGCCGTGCGAACGGCTCCACGCGACGAGCGGCGTGCCGGCCCGCGCGAGATTGAGCGCCATCGGCGTGCCCATCACGCCAAGGCCGATGAATCCGACTGCGGTTTGCATGGTGCGGCTCCCACGGTAGGTGGCGACGATCGTGGGCGTCAGTATCGCAGCGTTTACGCGCCTCTGCCATGTGACCCGCGCGAGCGCGGAAGCCGCGCCATCGCCGCTATGCGATCCCCGCCAGGTACGGCCACGGATAAATGCCGCGTGCATGGCCGTCGCCGAACAGAAGGCGCACGCCGTAGCCGAGCGCCTCGACGCCGTCGAGCGTCAGGCCGGCGCGGGCGTCGATACGGCCGCCATCGAAGCGGATTCTCCGGCATTCCGCACACGGACAATCGCTGCGCAACTGCGCATAGCCGATACGTTGCGTCGCGCCGTCGGGCCAGCGCAGCGTCAGTGCGCGTGCCGGGTGATCGAGTGCGATTTCGGTCGGCGCGATCATCGCGACGCCTCGTCGATCTGTCCGATCGCGATCCGCACGGCCTTGCGGACTTCGGGGTCGCGATCGTCGAGTGCGTCGTGTAGCGCCCGCAGCGTCGCCCGGTCGCGCAATTCGCCGAGCGCGAGCGCGGCTTCCTTGCGCAGGTTGCTGATCGTATGCGAGAGCAGCGCGACGACGGCCGACGCCGCGGCCGCATCGCGCAATTGGCCCAGCGCGCGGACGGCACGCACGCGCACTTGCCAGTAGTCGTCGTCGAGCGCGGCGACGAGCGGGTCGCGCGCAGCGGCGATGCGCAGCTTGCCGAGCGTGGCAGCCGCTTCTTCGCGCACCTGCCATTCGGCGTCACGCAGCGCCGCGAGCAACGCGGTGACGACGGCGGTATCGCCCGCCGCCGCAAACCCGATTGCGCCGACCGCGGCGCGCCGCACGTCCGCGTCGGCGTCCGCGGTCGCGACGCGGGCGAGCGGCGGCAGCGCGCGGCCGTCCTTGAGCCAGCCGAGCACGACGACCGCCTCGGCTCGGACGGCAGCGGCGCTCGCGTCGAGCGCGCGCAGCGCGGGCGCGAACGCGTCGGGGTCGCGCAACTCGCGCAAGCCGCGCAGCACGGCGCCGCGCACGAACGGCTCGGACCGGTCGGCCCAGCGGCACAGCACGGCGCCCGATGCCGCGTCCTTCAGTTCGGACAGGCTTTGCGCGGCGGTGGCGCGCACGCCGTTGTCCGGATCGAGCAGCGCGTGGCACAGCGCGTCGACGACCTCGGGCTGCTCCCATGCGTCGAGCACGCGCGCGGCCTCGCTGCGCACGTCGGCCGACGGGTCGTCGCGCAGCGCCGCGATGAACGACGGCACGAGTTCGGGCGCTTCGAGATCGGCGAGTTCGAGCAGCGCGATGCGGCGCACCGATGCGTCGGCTGCGGCGAGGCGCGCGACGAGCGCGGCATGATCGGCGGCCGGCACGCCGGGCAGCGGGAAAGCGGAGGAAGAAGCGGTCATGGGAAAGAGTCGGTGCGGTGAATGGGCGGGCACGTGCGCTCAGGCGGCATCGCGCAACAGCGCGAGGCAGCGGCGCTTGATGTCGACGAACGCGGGCTCGGTCGTGCTGTCGTCGGTGCGCGGCCGCGCGAGCGGCACGCGGATATCGGCGACGATGCGCGCGGGCCGCGGCGACAGCATCAGGATGCGGTCGCCGAGAAACAGCGCTTCCTCGATGTCGTGCGTGACGAACAGCACGGTCGTGCCGATGCGCGACCAGATGTCGAGCAGCAGCGTCTGCATCATCCGGCGCGTCTGCGCGTCGAGCGCGCCGAACGGCTCGTCCATCAGCAGCACACGCGGCCGGTTGATTAGCACGCGGGCGATCTCGACACGCTGCTGCATGCCGCCGGAAAGCTGCGCGGGATAGTGCGCGCCGAAGCCGCCGAGCCCGACGAGCTCGAGCAGTTCGGCCGCTTCGCGGCGGCGCTCCCGCGCGGGCACGCCTTTCATCTTCGGGCCGAACGCGACGTTGTCGATCACGCGCTTCCACGGAAACAGCGTGTGCTGCTGGAACACGAGCCCGCGATCGGGATGCGGGCGGTCGACGCGTTCGCCGTCGACGACGATTTCGCCGTGCGTGGCCGCGACGTGGCCGGCGAGCGCGCCGAGCAGCGTCGATTTCCCGCAGCCGGACGGCCCGAGCACGCAGACGAATTCGCCGGGTGCGATGTCGACGTCGAGCGTATCGAGCGCCGCGAAGCGCGCATGCGGCGGGCCGAGTTCGATCGTCAGCGCGCGCACGCCGATGCGGCCGGGCGCGGGCGACGCAATGTCCGGCGTACTCACGATCGGCCTCCACGCGGTGCGTACCACGGCGTGAGCGCCGCGCCGATACGCTTGACGAGCAGGCTGCTGCCCATCCCGAGCAGGCCGATCAGCGCCATGCCGACCACGATGTCCGGGTAGTTCTGCAACGTATAGGATTCCCACGTGAAATAGCCGATCCCGTACTGGCCCGCGATCATCTCGGCCGTGACGAGGCAGAACCACGCGGTACCCATTCCGATCGACAGGCCCGTGAAGATCGACGGCGCGGCGCCGGGCAGGATCACTTCCGCATAGAGCGCGAGGCCGCGCGTGCCGAGGCTGCGCGCGGTCGCGACGAGCCGCGGGTCGACGGCTTCGGCGCCATGCACGGTATTGAGCAGGATCGGAAACAGCGCGCCGACGAACGTGATGAACATCATGCTCAGCTCGGACGACGGGAACATCAGGATCGCGAGCGGAATCCACGCGACGGCCGGAATCGGCCGCAGCATCTCGAGCGGCGGCAGCAGCGTGTCCTCGAGCGCGCGATAGCGGCCGATCGCGAGCCCGAGGCCGATGCCGGTGACCGCCGCCGCGACGAAGCCGGCCAGCACGCGCGTGATGCTCGCGAACAGGTGCATCGGCAGCTTCGGCGATTGCAGGAACGCTGCCAGCGCGGGGCCGACGTCGCTCGGCGCGGGCACGTTCGCGAACGTGACGATGCCGAGCGACAGCCGCCAGTGGACGGCCGCCTGCCACAGCGCGATGCAGGCGGCGAGCGATGCGATGCGCCATGCGCGGCGGCGCATCGGGGTCGAGCGGCGGCGCGCGGCGGAATGCGGCGAGCGGGTGTCACCGCTGCGCGGTGCGTCGGCGAGACGGCGTTTGACGAGGTCGAGGGTGGCAGCCATGCGGAAGTCCGGGGTCGACGAATGGAAGGGGAAAGGCGCGCGACGTTCAGCGGGCGGCGAGCGCCTGCGCGGTGACGGTCTTCGCGGCCGCGTAGTCGACCACAGCGCCCGATACCTGCTGCGCGTACGCGTCGGCGCCCGACTTCAGCAGGAACGCGGTGAGCACGCCGTGCGCGTCCTTCACGTACCACGCCTGGTCGGCGAACAGCTTCAGGCCGCTCGCATGGTCGTGCACGAACACCGCCCGCACCTTCGCGGAAGGGCCGAGCTTGCCGAGCGCCACGAACGCGGCGGTGGGGCTCGCGTAGTTGCGTACCGGTTCGTCGTTGGCGAGCCACACTTGCGCGACGTCGTTGAAATCGCGGATCGGCTTGCCGGTCGTCGCATCGTTCGCGACGAGCGGCTGCTTGCCGTAGTGTTTCAACGCCGCGTCGTAATCGAGCCCGGACGCCTTGAACGCCGCGCGGATATAGCGGTCGTCGACGAACGTCGCGGGGTCGGGCGCGGAGTCGGTCTTCTTCAGCAGCTTCAGCGTATCGATCGCCGTCGCGACCGCTTGCCGGTATTCGGGCTTCCACGTCAGATCGCGGGTCTGGATGCCGAGCGGCCCGTGATACAGGTAGTCGACCGGCGCCTCGATGCCGGTGACCTTCTCGATCAGCAGGCTGTACTTTTCCGGGTTCTGCGCGAGCAGGCGGTTCGCCTCGATCGCGGCACGCAGATAGGCCACGACGATTTCCGGATAGCGCTGCGCGTAGTCCGCATCGACGAGTGCGCCGTGGAAGGTCGGCGCGTGGGTCTGCGCGCCGTCGTAGATCTTGCGCGCGATGCCGCGGTACGGGAACAGGTCGGCGAACGGCACGAAATCCGCATGCGCGTCGATCTTGTTCGCCTTCAGCGCGCTGCCGGCCACTTCGGGCGCCTGCGTGACGATGTTCACGTCGGTGTCGGGGTTCCAGCCCTGGGCCTTGATCGCGCGCAGCAGCATGCCGTGCGCGGTCGATGCGAACGGCACCGAGATCGTCTTGCCCTTCAGGTCGGCCAGCCCGTGCACCGTCGAATTCGACGGGACGACGATC